>JANMXI010000235.1:0-41906 GCA_031394735.1 Pseudomonadota bacterium
GGCTCATGATCAGGCCGCCGACGAGTGCGATACCCAGTGGTCGACGCAATTCGCCGCCGACGCCGTGGCTGAGCATCAAGGGGAGGGCGCTGAGAATGGCGGCCAGTGTCGTCATGATGATGGGACGAAAGCGCAGCAGACAGGCTTCGTAAATGGCTTCCTCGGGAGGCTTGCCCTCGCCGCGTTCGGCCTGCAGCGCAAAGTCGATGATCATGATGGCATTCTTTTTCACGATGCCGATGAGTAGGATGATGCCGATGATGGCAATGATGTCCAGATCATGGCCGGAGATCATCAGCGCCAGCAGCGCGCCGACACCCGCGGAAGGGAGGGTCGACAGGATGGTCAACGGGTGGATATAGCTTTCGTACAGCACGCCCAGGACGATGTATACGGTGACGATGGCCGCCAGGATCAGCAGCAAGGTGGTGCCCAGCGACGCCTGAAAGGCGAGCGCTGCGCCCTGAAAGCTGGTCTGCACACTCAGGGGCAGTTGCAGCTCGCCTTCTGCGGATTTGATGGCCTTCACGGCGTCGCCGAGCGATGAGTCGCCGGCCAGATTGAAGGAGATCGTCGCGGCAGGGAATTGCCCGAGGTGATTGATGACCAGCGATGCAGGTCGTTCGATCACGCGCGCCACGGCGGCGATCGGGACTTTCTGACCGGTTGCGGACGGCACGTACAGATCACCGAGCAGCTTCGGGCCAGTTTGCAGCGCCGGGTCCAGTTCGAGCACCACCCGGTACTGACTCGCCTGCGTGAAGATGGTGGAGATCAGACGCTGACCGAACGCGTTGTACAGCGCATTGTCGATGGCGGCCGGCGTCACGCCGAGCCGTCCGGCGGCATCGCGATCGATGTCGATATAGGCCTGCAGTCCCTGATCCTGCAGATCGCTGGCAACGTCGGCCAGCGGTGCCGCGTGCTTGAGCTTCTCAACCAGCCGGCCTGTCCAGGTCGACAGCTCGACGGGGTCGGCGGATTCGAGCGTGAATTGGAATTGCGTCCGGCTGATCCGATCCTCGATGGTGAGGTCCTGCACAGGCTGCATGTACAGCTCGATGCCGGTCAATTCCTTCGTGGATTGTTGCAGACGGCGGATCACGGTCATGGCGCCGTCGCGCTTGGACAGTGGTTTGAGATTGATCAGAAAGCGGCCGTTGTTCAACGTGGTGTTGGTTCCGTCCACGCCAATGAAGGAGGACAGGCTCTCAACGGCGGGGTCCTCGAGGACAAGTTTGGCCAGCGCCTGCTGGCGCTGCGCCATGGCAGCGAAGGAGATGGATTGCGGCGCTTCGGAAATTCCCTGAATCACGCCGGTGTCCTGAATGGGGAAAAACCCCTTCGGGATGAACACGTATAACAGGGCGGTCAACGCCACGGTCGCCGTGGCGACCGCCAGCGTCAGCCGTTCGCGCGCCAGCACCCAGGTCAAGCTGGCAGCGTAGCGCTCAATGGTGGCGTCGATGATACGGGTGGCGATCTGTGCGAATCGCGTTGGTCGCATCTGCGCTTTGGGTTGCAAAAATCGCCCGCACATCATCGGCGTCAGAGTCAGGGAGATGACGGCAGAGAGCAGGATGGCCACGGTCAAGGTGATGGCGAACTGCCAGAACAGTCGTCCGACCACATCGCCCATGAACAACAACGGGATCAACACGGCGATGAGCGAGACCGTGAGCGAGATGATCGTGAAGCCGATCTGTTGCGCGCCTTTGAGCGCAGCCTGCAGCGGCTGCATGCCTTCCTCGATGTAGCGGGCGATGTTCTCGATCATGACAATGGCATCGTCCACCACGAAGCCGGTGGCGATCGTGAGCGCCATGAGCGACAGGTTGTTGATGGAAAAGCCGGCCAGATACATCACGCCGAAGGTTCCCACCAGCGATAACGGCACGGCGATCGCCGGAATGAGGGTGGCGCGCGCGCTTTGCAGGAACACGAAAATCACCAGCACCACCAGCACCACCGAGAGCATCAACTCGAATTGAACATCCGCCACCGATGCGCGGATCGTCACGGTCCGGTCCGTGAGCAGGGTTACGTCGATGGCGCGGGGCAGGCTGGTGGTCAACTGCGGCAGCAGCTTCTTGATCGAATCGACGACGGCGATCACGTTGGCGCCCGGCTGACGCTGAATGTTGAGCACCAGCGCCGCCTTGTCATTCGCCCACGCCGCCAGGTGCGTGTTTTCCGCGCCGTCGATGATGGTGGCGACATCGGTGAGCCGCACCGGCGCGCCGTCCTTGTACGCGATGACCATCTGCGCATACTCCGCTGCCGATTTGAGCTGATCGTTGGCATCGATGGTGGAAGCGCGCGTCGCGCCGTTGAAGCTGCCCTTCGGCGTGTTCACGTTCGCGTTACCAACCGCGGTGCGCAGATCGTCCAGGCTCAATCCCAATGCGGTCAGCGCGGGCAGATTCGCCTGTACGCGCACGGCCGGCCGTTGTCCGCCAGTGATGGACACGAGGCCGACGCCCGGCAGTTGTGAAATCTTTTGCGCCAGCCGCGTATCGATGAGTTCCTGCACCTTGGGCAGCGGCATGGTGGGCGAGGTGACCGCCAGCGTCAGCACCGGCGTGTCGGCCGGATTGACCTTGCTGTACACCGGTGGCTGCGGCAGATCGGTAGGCAACAGATTGCCGGCGGCATTCAAGGCCGCCTGCACTTCCTGCTCGGCGATGTCCAGGTTCAGATCGAGATTGAACTGCAGGGTGAGTACTGAAGCGCCACCGGAACTCGCCGAGGACATCTGGTTCAGTCCGGGAATTTGACCCAGCTGACGTTCCAACGGCGCGGTGACCGAGGAGGTCATGACATCGGGACTGGCACCCGGGTACAGCGTGACGATTTGAATGGTTGGATACGCCACCTCGGGCAGGGCCGACAGCGGCAGCAACCGATAGGCAATCGTGCCGGTCAGAAACAACGCCACCATCAACAGCGACGTTGCTACGGGGCGTAGGATGAACGGACGCGACGGATTCATCTAGGTGCCCGGCGTGGCGCTTCCCCCGTACTGCGCTGCACTTTGCTGCCCTCGCGCAGCCGGTCCAGCCCATCGACGACCACCACCTGTCCGGGGGTCAGTCCGGCATCGACTGCAAGTTGATTGCCATCGGCGATCCCGGCAGTGATGGGCTGAACCTTGACCGTGTCATCGGCTTGTACGACGTAGACGAAGGAACCGTCATTGCCGATCTGCACGGCCGCCGCCGGAATCACCGGCACCTGCCGTTTGGTATCCACCAGCGCACGCGCGTTGACGAATTGATTGGCGAACAGGGTGTAGTCCTGATTGGGAAACTCGGCGCGCAGCTTCACGGTGCCGGTGGTGGTGTCGACCTGATTGTCGGCAGCGACCAGCACGCCGGTGGCGAGCCGGTTCTTGTTGTCGCGATCCCAGGCCTCGACCGCGACCGGTTCGCCACCGTGCATCCGGCGCACGATCTGTGCAATGCGGGTCTCCGGCACGGCGAACACCACCGTCATCGGCTGAATCTGCGTGATGACGACAATGCCGTTCGTATCGGACGTATGAACGATATTGCCGGGGTCTACTTGGCGCAGGCCGACGCGTCCGTCCAGCGGCGCGGTGATACGCGTGTAGGTGAGCGACAACGTGGCGCTGTCGACCTGTCCTTGATCGGCCTCGACGGTGCCCTCGTATTGACGCACCAGCGCTGCCTGCGTATCCAGTTGCTGTTGCGAGGTCGAGTCCTGGGCGAGCAGCGTCTTGTAGCGTTCGTAGTCGAGCTGCGCGTTTTTCAGCAGCGCCTGATCGCGCGCGAACTGTCCGCGTGCCTGGGTCAACACGACTTGATACGGGCGCCGGTCGATCTGGGCGAGAAGATCGCCTTGTTTGACGACCTGGCCTTCCTTGAACAGCACCTGGGTCAATTCGCCGTCGACCCGCGTGCGCACGGTCACCACATTGCGGGGAATCGCCGTGCCGAGGCCGGTTTGGTAGACGTTGATATCCCCCAGACGGACTGTGGCGGTGGCCACGGTGGAGGGGCGTTTGGAGGGGTCCATGCCGGCGCCGCGGCGTGACGGCGCGTCCGTTGTGGACCCCTCCGGCGTACTGCGATGACTGAAATACCAGGCGGCGGCCAGCGCGATCGCCACGGCGGCGGCGGCCCACCTTCGCCGGTTTTGAGGGGGATTCTCGAGGGTCTGCATGCCGCCAAGATACCGTAGGTGCATGCTCGATGCCGATTGGAAAAGACAATTCAGGTGAAGAACTGTCAAGCGCGCGTGACTCCAACTTGGCCTTGCGGGTCCGACTATGCCAAGGTTGGTGCTCAGCGTGGCGACGTCCTTAGGCTCCGAAGCGCGAATGTTCGATCAAGCGGAACGAGCGGTTTATACTGAACGGCAGCGTCACTCGACGCTGCGGATAAGGGGAACTCATGATGAAAGGGCGCACACTTGGGCGCATTGCGTTTCGGATCTGGCTCGGGAGCTTGTTCGCGATCAATGCGCAGGCGGCCGATGCGACGAAATTGCGCATCATCAGCTGGGCGGATTACGTGCCTGCCGAAGTGATCGCCGCCTTCAAGAAGGAAACCGGCATCACGGTCGAATTGACGCTGTCGAATAACGAAGAAATGATTTCCAAGCTGCGCGCCACGCACGGTGCCGGCTACGATCTGGCGCAGCCGTCCCAGGATCGCATCACCGGTCCGCAGCGCGATTTCGGCATCTACAAACCCATCGACCTGTCCAAGGTGAAGCTGCAACAATTTCAGCCGGGCTTGTTGGACATCGTGCGCAGAAACACTACGCTCAACGGTCAGCAATACGGTCTGCCGTATCTGTGGGGCACCGATGGACTGGTGGTCAATGCGAAGCGCGCCAAGGCGGTGGACTACCTGGATTTGTGCAAACCGGAGCTGGCCGGCAAGACCTCGATCCGGCTGCGTCGCCCGACGTTGATGGCGTTTGCGTTTGCACTGGGGAAAGATCCGTTCGCGCTGTATTCGCAGCCCGCCGCGTATACGGCCTTGATGGATCAGGTCGGCGCCAAACTGATTGCCTGCAAACCGAACTTCAAGTTTTTCTACGACAACAAGGATCAACTGCTCAACGGCATCCGCTCCGGCGAAGTGGTGGCGGCGATGATGTGGGATACCGGCGGTTGGACCTTGAACCGCGAGAATCCTGACATCCAGTTCGTCGTGCCAAAGTCCGGCGCCCTGGGCTGGCTGGACACGTTCGCGCTGCCGGCGCGCGGTCGCAACGATGCGGCCGCCTACGCGTGGATCAATTTCACCATGCGCCCGGAGATCGCCGCGAAAATCACCAAATCCGTGGGGAGTTTCTCCGCTGCACAGAACACGGCGCCGCTGCTCGATCCGAAGCTCAAGGCGCAATTCGCGGCCGCGTTCCCTGACGCCGTGATCAAAGCCATTCACTGGTACCCCTCCATCCCGCCCGGCCTGGAGGAGATTGAAGGCAAGGTGCTCGATCGGGTGAAGGCCGCCAATTGAGCCCCCCCGATCTGGTTGCGGACGCTGTCGTCAAACGGTTTGCCGATCATGTTGCCGTGGACGCGTTGTCCTTTTCCGTGGCGCGCGGCAGTTTCTTCTCCATCCTCGGTCCCTCCGGTTGCGGCAAGACGACGCTGTTGCGGATGATCGCCGGCTTTCTCGCCCCGGACAGCGGCGACATCGCCATCGGCGGCCGCAGCATGCGCGACGTTGCGCCGAACCGCCGGCCGGTGAACATGGTGTTTCAACAGTTGGCCCTGTTTCCGATGATGTCGGTGGGCGACAACGTCGCGTTCGGACTGGCGCGTCGCGGCGTTGCGCGTGCTGAACGCAAACGCAAATCGCAGGAAATGCTGGAGCGGGTCGGGCTTTCGAGCTCCGCGGAAAAGCGTGTGGACGAATTATCGGGAGGACAGCGGCAGCGCGTGGCCATCGCGCGCAGCCTGGTGCTGGAACCGACGCTGTTGTTGCTCGATGAACCGCTGGGTGCGCTGGACTTGAAACTGCGCGAGCACATGAAGATCGAGCTCAAACAGTTGCAGGCGGCATTCGGCACCACCTTCGTGTACATCACGCACGATCAATCCGAAGCCTTGGTGCTGTCGGATCATGTCGGGGTGATGAACCACGGACGATTCGAGCAACTCGGGACACCGCAAGAATTGTATTACCGTCCGCAGACGCCCTTTGTCGCCGGGTTCGTCGGCGCCAACAATCGCATTGCAGGCAAGGCAGAGTCGGTCGACGGCGAAATCGTGGCGCTCAGCACGACCTCCGGCTGGAGCATTCGTGCGCGCCGGCACGGCAGCGTGGCGGCGCGCGCCGATGTCGAGGCGTTCGTGCGTCCCGAAGCCTGCATTCTCGGACGGAGCGCCGCGGAACTGCCGCCCGACTTGCCGTCGCATGCCGGAATCGTGCAAAGCCTGCTGTTTGACGGCGCCAATTCGTCAGTGTTGTTGCAGGAAGAAAGGACGCGGCACGAATTCAGGATTGCGTTGCCGCAGACGGGTCAGTATTCAGACTTGAAGCCGGCAGAAAAGATCCTGTTCAGCTTCGACCCCGAGCGGGCCGCCTGTTTTCCCGCGCGCGCGGGCGCCGACGGCCGCGGTAGTTAACGCAACCATGCAAACGCGTTGGCACGCCCGGCTGATGCTGACCCTGCTGCTCGCGCCGGCACTGTTGTGGCTGGGCGCGCTGATCCTCCTGCCGCATCTGGATCTGGCCTTGCTGTCGCTGCGCGAACGCACCGGTCCGCAGCAATACGTATCGAGTCTCGCGCAGTACCGGACGTTTTTTGTCGAGCCGCTGTATTGGCACGTCTTCGTGCGTACTGCGGTGATGTCGGTGGTCGCGACCTTGTTCACGCTGCTGGTCGCATTTCCGATTGCCTGGATCATCGCCAAGATTTTGCAGGGGCGCGCCAGTTCACTGTTGTTCATCGTGTGTCTGGTGCCGTTCTGGGTGAGTGAGACCGTGCGCACGCTGGGTTGGATGATCCTGCTGCGCGAATCCGGCGTACTGCCGGCGATGCTGGTAAAGCTGGGCCTGACGGCCGTGCCGGTGGAGTTCCTGTACCACGACGCCACCATCATGCTGGGCCTGGTGTACACCTCGATGTTGTTCATGCTGGTGCCGCTGGTGTCCAGTCTCGAAAGCCTGGACAACAGCCTGATTGAGGCAGCCTATGACCTGGGCGCCAGCGGGGCATCGATTCTGCGTACCATCGTGATTCCGCACGCGGCGCCCGGCATCACCGCCGGCTGCATCATCGTGTTCATGCTGACGTTGGGCAATTACCTCACGCCGACGCTGCTGGGCGGCAAGAATTCCGAGTGGTTCACCGAGCAGATCTACACGCAGTTCATCACGCGCTTCAATTGGGAGCAGGGCGCCGCCTTCGGCTTCCTGCTGCTGGGACTGTCCACCGCCATGGTGATGATCGGCCTGCGGCTTGTCGGGCAGCGATTTGGCGATGTCATGAGGCGCACATGATTCCCTCGTTGCCCCGCCCCGCATGGCTGCGATCTGCCACGACCGTGTACTTGATCGCCTTCTTGGTGTTTTTGTTTCTGCCGCTGGTCGTGGTCGCCGTATTTGCCTTCAATGACGCGCCGTACCCCGCACCGCCGTGGCGCGGTTTCACCTTGGATTGGTTCGTGGGCAACGAGTCGAACGGTCGAACCGGTCTGTTTCAGGACGCCGATCTGTTGGGCAGCATCTGGACCAGTTTCGTGGTCGCCGCCTGGGTGACGCTGCTGTCGGTGTTGGTCGGCACGGCCAACGCCTTCTTGATGGAGCGAGCGCGATTTCCGGGACAGCAGGCGCTGTCGGTGTTGATCATGGCGCCGCTGGTGATTCCGGGCGTGATTCTCGGCATCTCGATTCTCGCCTTTGCCAGCCGGCTGGCCGAGTTGGGGGAAGATCTGTTCGGATGGGAATTGGATTTTCTCCGGCCCGGCCTGCCGCTGGTCGTGCTCGGTCAATTCTCCTATATGGCGACCATTGCAACGCTGACCATCAGTGCACGCCTGCGGCGCTTCGACCGCACACTGGAGGAGGCGGCGTTGAATCTCGGCGCCTCTCGTCCCGCCGTGTTCCGCACCATCCTGATGCCGTATCTGGCGCCTGCGCTCACCGGATCCGCGGCGATCTCCTTCGTCATGTCGTTTGCAGATTTCAACACCACGTTGATGCTGGTCGGCGCCGATTCGCCGCTGACGGTCATGATGTACGGTCGCATGCGCGAGGGCGCGAGTCCGGTCCTCAATGCGGTCAGCTTGTTCTTGATGATCGCCTCTGGATTGCTGGCGCTGTCGCTGCTGCGCGGTGGATCCAACAAGCCGAGGACGGCGGCGGCGGCTTCACCGTAGGGTTCGCGCGTATCGGGCTGCATTCTTCGTTTGACCTGCGGGCAAGCGCCATGTTTTGATCAAGCGTGCGTCTGCATCCAACGAGGCACAACGCCCGCGTCGGGTGTGAAATTTTCGAAGGGGTTCGACGTGAATAAATCGACGATCATTCGGTGGTTCCTGGCAGCTTTGGTCGGGTCCTCACCCTGGGTTGGCAACGCGGCGCAGAACACGTCGGCGCTCGAGCCCGAGGTCAGCGATGTCGCCACCTTGAAGACCAACGCGCCGCACCGTTTCTTCACCAGCGGCTGGGATACTCCCAGTCTCAACATCTACGATGCCGACACCGGCAAGCTGGAAGGGATGCTCCCGTCGGGTTACATCCCGAATCTGGCGATCGCTCCCGACAACAGCCGGTTATATATTGCCGAGACCTACTGGGTTCATGGAAATCGTGGCGACCGTCACGACATGGTGTCGGTCTACGATGCCGCGACGCTCAACCTGGTGAAGGAAATCATGCTGCCGAGCCGCGCGCTCGTCAGCAAAGTGCAGAATTTCGATCTCAACGCGTCTGGCTCGCGCGCCTATGTCTACGTCATGCAACCGGCCTCCTCGGTGGTGTGGGTCGATCTGAAAAAGCAGGCGGTCGGCGGATCGGTGGAAGTGCCGGGCTGCTCGCTGGTGTTTCCCTGGGGGGAGCAGGGGTTCGCGTCCTTGTGCGGGGACGGATCTCTGGCGCTGGTGACCGTGCCGGCGTCGGGTGCGGCGATCGTGACCCACACCAAGCCCTTCTTCGATGCCAATCAGGATCCGATTTTCGAGAACAGTCTCGTCGACCGTGTCACCGGCAAGGCGATTTTTATTTCGTTCACAGGACTCGTCTACCAAACCAAACTGGGCTCCTCCGCTGTCATCGACAAGCCCTGGTCGATTCAGCAGGCCGCCGGGTATGCGATCGCGGGAACGGGCGTGCAGGAACTGGCATGGCGACCCGGTGGCCGGCAGTTGGCCGCGTATCACAAGGCGAGCGGCAAATTGTTCGTGTTGATGCATCCGGGCAACTACTGGACGCATAAGCAAGGCGGCACGGAAGTGTGGGTGCTGGACACCCACAGTCACGCGTTGCTGGCGCGATTTCCATTGCGGGCGGTGCCGACCAGCGCGCTGGGCGATGAAAGGGTGCCTTTCTACGCCAACATCGGCGTGTCGCAAGATGACAAGCCGTTGCTGTATCTGTTGAACCCCGAGGGCAACGATCTCGTGCTCGACGCCAACACAGGCGAACAGCAACGCAAGATCGAGATGGCCTCCGGACACACGGTGTGGGTCCCGGGATTTTAGATGAGCGTCGCAAACCGCCGCGTTGGCCGCCATGACTGAACTTGTAGTGAGTGTACTGTCGCCGGCGATTGCCATGCTGATGGGTCTGGTGTTTGCGTCAGCGGCCGTCGGCAAGATGCGCAGCTGGTCGCAATTTCAGGGAGTGGTGGCCAACTATCGACTGCTGCCCGAGTGGCTTGTCGTGCCGGTCGCCTATGGGTTGCCGCCGGTGGAGGCCGCGGTGGGCGCGGCTTTGTTGTTGCATCTGTACGCGCCCGTGCCGCAACTGGTGGCGATCGGCCTGTTGTTGCTGTTTGCCGCCGCGATGGCCATCAATCTGCATCGCGGCCGGCGCGATATCGACTGCGGGTGCTTTCAAAGCACGTTGCGTCAACATTTGAGCGGCACGCTGGTGGCACGTAATCTGGTGATGGCGTTGTCGCTCGGCTTGACGTTGCCGGCGCAAACCGCCACCACCGATTCCGCGGTGCTGATCAGTTCATTGCTGGCAGGCGGCGTGTTGTTCGTTCTGCTGCACAGCCTGAACATTCTATGGAGTGTCGTGCCGTCGTGGCGCCGTGCGCGTGGACTGAACGGCGGGGTGCGATCATGACATTCGTGATGGCGTCGCAGATTCTGCTGTGGGTGGTGGTCATCGCCTTGAGCCTGACGGTACTGGCGCTGGCGCGTCAGGTCGGTGTGCTGCACGAGCGGGTCGCGCCCGCCGGCGCGCTGATCAGCGGCGCAGGCCCAGGCGTCGGCGAGCAATCGCCGCGCTTGGAAGTGCTGGCATTGGGTGGCAACGCGATCACTGTGGGCGGCAAGCTTGCACCTGGCAGGGCGCTGCTGTTGCTGTTCGTCTCGCAGACCTGTCCGATCTGCAAGAAGCTGATACCGATCGCCCTGGATTTTGCCCGCAGCGAGCGTCTGCAGGTGTTGTTCGTCGGCGATGCCGATGAGGGCGAACAGCGGAAGTTGATCGACAAGTTCGGAATCGATGCGCAACGCTTCGTCAACGGCGCCGCGATCGGCATGGCCTACCGGGTCGACAAGCTGCCGTTTGCGGTGTTGCTGGACGATCAGGGCGTGATTGCGGCCAAGGGCCTGGTCAACAGCCGCGAACATTTCGAGAGTCTGATCGTGGCGAAGGAAACAGGCTTTGCGTCGATCCAATCGTATTTGAAAGCTCAACCGGAACCCGCGGACTGAACGGCCCAAGCCTCAAGGAACAATCGTGTCGACATCATCGTTTGACAAATTTGGCGAGAAGGTCACCCGCACTCTGGCGGGCTTCTCCTCGCGTCGCAGCTTCATCGCCAAGCTCGGCGCGGTATTGGCCGCGGCGCCCGTACTGCCGCTGCTCCCCGTCGCACGCGCAGCGCCGGCGCCCGCCCCGAAGACGGATTTCGAGCGCAATGCGCAGACCAAAGACGACACCAAATGCAATTACTGGAAGTACTGCGCCTCGGATGGCGTCTTGTGCAGTTGTTGCGGCGGCGGTTCGCACACTTGCCCGCCGGGTGCGGAACCCTCGCCGGTGTCGTGGATTGGCACCTGCTTGAATCCGGATGACAACCGTTCCTACATCATTGCGTACCGCGATTGCTGCGGCAAACCGGCCTGCGTCGCCGGCAAGTCCTGCAACTGCGATGGCTCCGATCGCGAGCTGCCCACCTACCGTGCGCCGCTCAACAACGACATCATCTGGTGTTTCGGCAATGCGTCGGCCACGTATCACTGTTCGACGGCCGCACTGGTCAGCGTTGCCGGAACCTGAGCTGCGCGAGAGTCGGCATGTCTCGCGCATGGTTGTGTAGTCTGGGGTTATTGATCACCGCGAGTCTGCCGGCTGCGGCGACCGAAGTGCCACTCGCAGCCACCCGCAGTCACTATTTATTGAGTTGTGGCGGGTGCCACGGCTACGAGGGCGTGTCCAACTCGAAGCTGGTGCCGAGCTTGAAAGGATTGGTGGGCTTCTTTCTCAACACCCCCGAAGGCCGCAATTATCTGCCGCGATTGCCCAATGTCGCCTTCAGCACGTTGACTGACAACGAACTGGCGGCCGTACTCAATTACGTTGTCTTCCACATGGGCGAGGGTAGCGCGCCTTCCGGTGCCAAACCGTACACCGCGTCTGAAGTAGGCGCGCTACGCAAGCAGCCGCTTACCGAGATTGCTCTACATCCTTATCGGCGCGACATCGTCAACACGCTCATTATGCGTTTTCATGCTTCTGATGATCTTCGCGTTTATTCAGTGGATCTTTACTGACTTACTCTTGCGTTCGGCTTGCACTTTGTGTTGCCCCTAAGAGTGTTGGGTGCGGGTGGGGTTTGCTGTTTGCGCCGCAATCGCGCGTGCCGGCCCGCGAATTGTTGTGGGATGCAAAGCGAGGCTGCGGGCCAGCATTCCCGAGAACGGGCGGGCGCTATAGCCCCACGGATCTCAGCACGTAAGTTTGTTGTTGCGATCCACCGCGCCAAGTTCGCCCGTTCTCGGCGCGCTCAATGCGGCGCAAACAGCAAACCCCACTCCTCCCCCCAAGCAGGCACGCCCGCAACGAGTCAATGAGAGACCGGATGCCAAAGCATAGCGCTACGATCAACAGAATGAACCTTGACGCGTGAAGGCTTCCCAGACCGCGTAGTAGTAAGCGTGACGATACTGCCTGCGTGACCGGACGCCCATACCGCGCGATAAAACTCCGCCATCGAGGAAACTTCCCGGTCGCCGACTTCGCGGATGAGATCGCCTTCATTGAGGCCGGCTTTCTGCGCGGGTCCGCCGTCGATGATGCCGGAGACCATGATTGTGTGCTGATGCTGCGTGGCATAGAGTCCGAGCCAGGGTCGCGGTGGTCGTGCTGCGCGTCCGCGCTTACGCAGGTCATCGAGAATGGGCTTGAGCAGATCGGTGGAGACGAACAGATTGGCGTCGGTTTCCTTGCCGCCGATGGTCTCTCGCACCAGCAAGGAACCCAGCCCGACCAGATGACCGGTGTTGTCGACCAACGCGGCGCCGGACCAATGTTCATGCGCGGGCAAGGTGAAAATGGCTTCATCCAGCAAATATTCCCAGGCGCCTGCGAACTCGCGGCGAGCCAGGATGGTGACGGCCAGGGGTGATGCGAATTGCGGGTGACACAGGACGGTGGCGCTGTCGTTCTGGCGCAGCAATTCGGCGTTGCCCAGGACCAGCGGTGCTACTGCCAGCGGCCCGAGCGGCAGCACCAGACCGAAGCCGGTAACCTGATCGTAGGCGAGGGCATGACCGGCCAGCTCCACGCCGTCGTGCGTGGTCAGCCAGACGTCGCGCGCTTCGGTGATCAGATAACCGATCGTGAGAATGAGTCCATCGTCTGCAATGATGACGCCATTGCCGCTGCGCTGCGTGCCGAGGATGGATGCCGTAAACGCATCCTCGGACACCTCGGCGCGAATCTTGACCATCGATCGGGCGAGCGTCAGCGCAACCGTTGGAGGCGATGAAGCGGCCGGATCGTTCATTGTGTCCTGAGCACGGCAGCCTTGGGGATCCGGAATTTCCCAAAGGTCGACGGTAAAATGACGGCGGGAATTCCGATGCTCCTCAACAGCGAGGTATTGACAGCTTCGCCATTGAGTTCGCTGCAAAGCGCGTGACTGGCATGAAGCATGGGACAAACGGTAGCCTGAAGTCGCGCAGGAAACAATTCTCGATCGGCGCCGTGCCTGGCGCGGTCGCACAGAACAACCGTTTCGCGTCTACAGATCTGGTTGGCTACAACGCGTTCTGGATGGTGAATGAAGCGATTTACGACGTCGCATCGAGCGCCCGGCAAGGCCAAGATTGAATCTGCTGAATTGCCGTCAGGTCGTGCGGTTCCTGGAAAACGCCTTCGCCAAGGCTGCATTCCAACTCGCCCGGAAAGCTTTCGACCCTGACGCGTCCGGTGCGATCAAATCGAACCCATGATAACCGCCGGGCACGACACACAGTTCGGTCGGGACGCCGGAGTGGATGAGTCGTCTGGCGTATTCCACGTCCTCCTCGACAAACAGGTCGATCGCTCCGACACCGATGAATGCCGGTGGAAGCCCGGTGAGATCCTCAACTCGCGCAGGAACCGCGCCTGCAGGAACGTGCTTCGAGCCCGCCGGAATCCCCAACAACGAGCCCCAGCCAAATTGGTTCGAGGCCGGCGTCCAGATGTAAGCGCCTACAAACGGTGGAACGCGATGCGTACTTCCCGTACGATCGTCCAGCATCGGATAGATGAGAACCTGCATGGCGATCGGCACCTCACCGCGATCGCGTGCCGCAATCGCGAGCATCGCAGCATGGCCTCCTCCTGCGCTCTCGCCCATCACCGCGATACGCGACGGATCCACGCCCAGCGAGTTTGCGGATGCGTACAGCCACTTCAGCGCCGCGTAGTTATCCTCGAGTGATCCCGGAAAGCGCGTTTCAGGCGCCAGACGATAGTCGACTGTGACGATTACGCAGTCATGTTCGCGTGCAACCCGCTGCAATGCCGGAATGCCTTCCGAGGCCAAGCCCAACACAAAACCACCGCCGTGAATATGCAGAATTGCAGGCCGCTTGACGTCACCCGCAGCGGCATTGATGACGTACACCTGAACATCCGGCGCCCCTTTCGAGCCGGCGATCGAGCGCTTCTCAAAAGCAGGAGTCGGTGTCGGGGAATCCGTCATCCACGTTTTTCGTGATTGCTGCAAATTTTCTGCGTTGACGGAAAATGAGCCACCATTCTTCAACATCGACTCGAGTGGGTCTCGAAACTCGGGATCCACCATGGATAACGGATCGATGCCGGCAACGTTGGGGGTCGGGGACGTCGACCATGCGAGACGCGGCGTCAGCGAACCTGCCGCCACGGTCATCCCGCCTGCCAGCAACAATTCACGTCTGTTCATGTTTTTCATTTACGCGATTGTAAGGCAGACAGGGCCGCGTACAAAGTACTGGTGAAGACGCGCGATGCATCTCGCCGCACGGCTCAGGGCAAAAGTTAGCCGTGCTTTCGCCGACATCGGCTTCCATGTCTGCGGCTCAAGTCTCGGCCGTGGCTCGTGCTGCAGTATTTGCCATGGGTCTGCTTCGCTTCAACCCTGAATTGGAAAAGCGCGCAGTTCAATGCGCGCTCTCAACTGGTGGCTGAGTGGTTCTCCAGCGGGCGAGTGGCCGACGGCATCCTCGCGTTCATGTTGATCGAGGCAATCGTATTGATAATCGTTCGCAAGAAAACCGGTCGAGGCTTGAGATCGCTGGATCTTTTCCTCAGCCTGGCCGCGGGTGCAGCGTTGTTGCTGGCGCTGCGCGCCGCGCTCACCGGCGTGAGTTGGATTCCCATTGCATTATGGCTTCTCGTCGCACTTCCAGCGCATTTATGGGACTTGCGACGCCGCTGGCTATCAACATGAACCGCGCCTGAATACTTCGGCATAAATGGACGTGCCGATAAATTAATAATTATTTATAACAATTCGCAACGCAAACGCGTGAAAATACGCGTGGGCTTTCATTCAAGGGTCATCACGATGCAAACAAAGATTTCACGTCGCACGGTCGTCAAGAGCGCGCTTGCGGCCGGTGCTTTCATTCCTGCTTTGGGTTTCATCGACACCGCCATGGCGGCGGCTGCGATGCCGGCGCTCGATCCGAGCGAACCGACCGCGAAAGCGCTCGGTTACGTCAACGATTCTGCGGCGGTCGATGCCAAGGTCAATCCGACACATAAGCCGGACCAGAAGTGCTCGAACTGCGCGCAGTTCCAGGGCAAGGCGGGCGATGCACACGGCGGCTGCAATATCTTCGCGGGCAAGAGCGTTGCTGCTGCCGGCTGGTGCAAAGTCTGGGCGAAAAAGCCCGGCACTTGATGGGAAGGGGCCGGCCAAGTGGAGCCGGCCTGCTTCGAACTTGAAGGGTTTACGATTCGGGTAACGGCATCCGGGTCGTAAACTTTTTTCGTTTCAGCACGAAACTGGTGCTGGCGGAACGTACCGATGAGATCGCGAGCAGATTCTTGCTGAGGAATTCTTCGTAGGCCGCCAGATCAGTGGCCACGATGCGCAGCAGAAAATCGTGTTGACCGCTCAGGGAATAGCATTCCATCACTTCGGGGCAATCGCGAACGATGCGATCGAATGCCTCGACGCTATCCGGATGATGGTTCTCCAGCGACACGAACGTATAGGCCGTGACACTGAGTCCCAGATGCGCGGCGCTGAGCATGGCTACATAGCCGTCGATCAATCCTTCGCTTTCCAGTCGCTTTACTCGTCGCCAGCAAGGTGCCGGCGACAGACCGATTTTTTCCGCCAGTTCCTGATTGGACAGTCTGCCGTCCGATTGCAGCAGGCCAAGGATTTTCCGATCGAATTTGTCGAGCGGACTTTGAGCGGTTGTTATTCTCATAACTCAATAATACTAAAAGAATATTGCTCAATATAGGTAATATCGCGCAAATTTAGCAATTCCTGGTGCCTTGCTGCGGCCATATCATGTGGCTACGTATACGCACGAGGTTGGGCCATGAATCAGACGGCATTGCGAACGGAAAAGGCACGCGAAGCGCAGCCGGCTGCCGAACCGGATTGGGTCGACGTCGCCTATCGCATCCTGGCCTCGCGCGCACTGGATGGGGTCGAAGAAAGCCGGCTCGTGCCGGAGAAGAAGGTGCTCTACCAGTTTTCAGCGCGCGGTCATGAGCTGGGCCAGACGCTGCTGGGCTTGCAGATCGTTCACCCGCGAGATGGCGTGGCCGTGTATTACCGGTCACGGCCGCTCATGCTGGCGCTGGGCGTGTCGCTCGATGAAGCCGCAGCCGGCCCCTTGGCGCGAGCGGGGAGCTTCAGCGGCGGCCGCGACATCGGCGTGGTGTTCAATCGGCCGGGGTTGGGAGCCCCTAGCGTATTGCCCGCCTGCGGCGGCGTGGGCGCGCAGTACACGCCCGCGGTCGGCTGGGCGCAAGCCATCCGCTACCGGCACGATGTGCTGGGCGAGCGCGATTTCGCGCGCGCCATCGCCATCGTGCATGGCGGGGATGCATCGACCGCAACCAACGGCTTCTGGTCCGCGTTGAACATCGCCACCACACTGCAATTGCCGTTGCTGTTTTACATCGAGGACAACGGACTGGGCATTTCGGTCGATGGCGGCATGCAGACCCCGGGCGGCAACATTGCCGACAATCTCGCCTCCTTCAAGAATCTGCGGATTTTCAGCGGCAGCGGCTCCGACCCACGCCAGGCGCAACGCCTGATCACGAACGCGGTGAGCGCGGCGCGTGATTGGAGCGGACCGGTGTTGCTGCGACTCACGGTGCCGCGATTGAGCGGTCACTCGGGACAGGACAATCAGGCGTACAAATCTGCCGAGCAGCTCGACGCCGACCGGTTGCGCGACCCGTTGCTCGGTCTGCACGACACGGTGGTTCCCGCGCTGCTGACGGAGTCGGCGTGGCGGGAACTCCAGTTGCGCGCGCAGTCCGATGTCGAGCGCGCGGTTGAGCAGGCGCTCGAGTATGCGCAGCCCGATCCACGCACCGTCTCGCAGCATGTGTTCACCGAAGCGCGCGCCGACGGCGGCGCGGATCTGCAGATGCAGGGCGGTCTGTGGCCGTCGGCACATGTGTTTGCGGCCTCGAGGGAAGAGGCGCACCCGGAATCCGCGCGCATCAACATGCTCACCGCCATTCGTCGCACGCTGGACCACGAACTGTCGACCAACTCGCGCATGCTTGTATTCGGTGAGGATGTCGGGCCCAAGGGCGGAGTGCACGCCGCCACGCTGGGACTGCAGAAGAAATTCGGACGCGACCGGGTCTTTGACACCAGTCTTTCCGAAGAGGGCATCATCGGCCGCGCCGTGGGCCTTGCGTTGGCGGGCCTGCTGCCGGTGCCGGAAATCCAATTCCGAAAATACGCCGATCCGGCCGTGGAGCAGTTGAACGATTGTGGAACCATGCGCTGGCGGACCATGAACCGGTTCGCGGCGCCGATGGTCGTGCGCATGCCGGGCGGCTATTTCAAATGCGGCGATCCGTGGCACAGCCAGAGCAATGAAGTGCAATGGGTGCATGCCATCGGTTGGCGCGTGGCGATGCCTTCCAATGCACAGGACGCGGTGGGTCTGTTGCGAGCGGCGCTGCGCGGCAATGACCCGGTGATCTTCTTCGAACATCGCGCCATGCTCGATGGCGCCTGGGCGCGACGCGCCTATCCCGGCGACGACTTTGTGATTCCGTTCGGACGCGCGAACACTGTGCGCAGCGGCGATGCCTTGACGGTGGTCACCTGGGGCGCGATGGTGGAGCGGTGCGAGGCCGCCGCGGAAGTCTGCGGGTTGAGCGTGGAAGTCATCGACTTGCGTACGCTGGTGCCGTGGGACGTCGAGACCGTGCTTGCGTCGGTGAAAAAGACGCGGCGCTGCCTGATCGTCCACGAGGACACGATCACGGCCGGATTCGGTGCGGAAATCGCTGCGCGACTCGCACGCGATGCATTCTTCGATCTGGATGCGCCGATCGAGCGCCTGGCGATGCCGGACATTCCCAGTCCGCACAATCCGATCCTGCTGGATGCAGTATTGCCCTCGTCGGCTATGATCGCAGAGCGGATTCGCGAGATGGTGGAGTTGTAGTGCCTGAGAATCGCGTCGATGTAGTGCTCTTGTCCGATGTGTACGACGGGTCGGATGCGCGAGTCATACGCTGGCTGCGCGCTGCCGGCGATGACGTGGCGCTGAACGAGCCGTTGGTGGAGATTGAAACCGACAAGGTGACCGTGGAGGTCGCAGCGCCGGCGAACGGACGTCTGACGCAGATTCTGAAACAGGCTGCGGACAGCATTGCGACCGGCGAAGTCCTGGGTCACATCGAGTCGGCGGCCTCGAGCTCACCCACCACGCCCGGGGCCTCGCCCTCGGTTGGGCTGGCAGTCACGAGAGCCGCTGTGGCGCCCGTTGTGACAGGTGGGCGCGCCGGCGAGACCACCGGTTCGGCGCGTAACCTTCTGAGCCCGGCCGTGCGCACGCTTCTGCAGGCGCGTGAATTGGATGCCACCTCGGTCGCCGGCACCGGCAAAGACGGTCGCATCACGGCGCGCGATGTCGAAACGTTCGTGGAATCGGGCGCTCGCAGTCGCCGCATTCCCCACACGGCAATGCGACGCCGCATTGCCGCCAACATGTCGCGCAGCGTGAACACCGCTCCGCATGTGACGGCGGTGTTCGAGGCGGATCTCGCCGCCGTGGTGGCGCATCGCGAGCGGCACAAGGCGGATTTTGCGGCGCGCGGCGCCTCGTTGAACTACACGGCGTATTTTGTGGCGGCGTGCGTGCCGGCGTTTGCCGCCATGCCGGAAATCAACAGCCGCTTTCATGCGTCCGACCTCGAAGTGTTCGAGGATCTGAATATCGGCATCGGCACTGCATTAGGCTCGCAAGGTCTGGTGGTACCGGTGCTGCGCGATGTGCAGACTCTGGATCTGTTTGCCATTGCGACGCAACTGGGCGAATTGCTCGACAAGGCACGCTCAGGAAAACTCTCCGGCGACGACATGAAGGGCGGCACCTTCACGATTTCCAACCATGGCGTCAGCGGCAGTCTGTTGGCGACTCCCATCATTCAACAGCCGCAATCCGCCATTCTGGGCATCGGAAAACTCGAGCGCCGGCCCGCCGTGGTGATCGAGGAGGGCGCGGAGCAGGTTCGCATCCGATCCAAGTGCTTCGTGACGCTCACCATAGATCACCGCGCCATCGACGGATTCCAGGCCAATGGCTTCTTGAGCGCCTGGGTCAAATGCCTGGAGTCCTGGCCGCTGGATTCCGAATTGTTACGTCGAACATCTGCCTCATAAGATGCACGACGGATCTGTACCAGCAGATGGCGGTTCATTTGAGATGTACTGCGATGACGCATGCAATTCAACACCGAACTTGGCAATCTATGGCGGTTAGTAATGTCGCGCCTCGGGATTCGTCGGTGGTGGTCGACCTGCCGATTACCCCGCAAGTTCTGAAACGTCAATCGCCAAATGGTACGTAGAATTGCTAATCGCGTAGAAATTGATTGCCGTTGCGCGAAGCACCGCCCTCACCGACCATAACTAAGGGGCATCGTCGGCGACTGTAATTGCACCGGATTCATCGCCAGCATCAATGACAGCGATATCAATTCGCATGCCAGCACGCCGGAAAATCTCCAGCTCCTCTTCGGTTGCGCCTTCGTCCGTTATCAAAGTGGAGATTCGATCAAGATTGGCCACAATCATTGATGATCGTTGCCGCAACTTTCGACTATCCGCCATCACCACCAGTTCCTCTGCGCGCTTTAGAAGCTTCTGTTCGGCCTGAACGACTAAAGGATCTGCTTCGGAAAAACCGAAGCGGTTGATTCCGTAACAGCCGGTGAACAATTTTTGGCCCCAAAAGTGTTCGATTCCGTCGTTTTCGTAGGGACTCAAAACGATGTTCTGTTCTCGGTAGATAGTGCCCCCGGGAATGATGACTCTATTTTGACTAGTGGCCAATAGCGAGGTGACGATGGGAATCGAATTGGTGAGAATATCGAGGGTGCGGTTCCTGAGGAATTCCACCATGGCATACGTGGTCGTTCCGCCATTGATGATGATGCTCTCGCCGTCATTAATCATTGCCACCGCGGCACGCGCAATCGCTCGTTTTTGGGCAACGCCAATCCCGCGGCTTAATGACCACGGCATGCCGACGAGGTGTGACTCATACCGTGGGCTCAACGCTTCTGCGCCACCACGGATTCGTCGGATCTTACCTTGATCGGACAGCCCATTGACGTCACGTCGGACTGTTGCTTCGGACGAACCGAGGATCTCGACCAGATCGGCGACACTGACTACCGACCGCTCTTGGACGAGCTTAAGAATGACACGGTGTCGTTCAGCCTCAAGCATTTGTGAGTTCTCTGTCTTTTGCATGACCGCGCGAAGAGAGACTGCGAATGTGGCCGCAATTGCTCGAACGCAATCCCTGCTGGCTACAATCGATTTGGACCAAGTAAGCGGCCATGATGATTCCTCCTCGCATCTGTCAGCAATCCTTTGCGGCTGCAGTCGAGTTTCGTTGTACCGCTAGTTGGGACTTTATCGCGTCAAATCGGTCTTCCGTCAAATCGTAATATCGGAGCGTCAATAGGGCGCCCAGCCACAGTATGAGCGGAAGGACGCAATATATGACCCGGATGCCGTGAATTGCTTCCGGGGATTGCGCGGCGCCGGAACCGCTGACAAATCCCACGGACCACAATCCGGTGCTGACGAGAAAGGCCCCTGCAGCCATTCCAAGCTTGCGGCAAAAGCTCCAAGCTCCGAAGATGGCGCCTTCACGTCGCAGGCCGGTGCGCGCTTCATCTACCTCGACTGTGTCCGGTATCATGGAGTTGGGGAATAGTTGGTTCGCTGCGTCACCGAATCCCGCGATTGCGAGTATCAAAAAGAGAACCATGTAGTAGTCCGGCTGTATGATCAGCGCCGGAAGCGTCATCGTGGCGGTCAACGCAATCCCACAGAAATATCCCGCCCGCTTGCCTGCGCACTTGGATATGAAAACCCATAATGGTGTTGCCAACAGTGCAACCACGGCGGACGTGGCGATAAGCGGCCCGACAACCTTGGCGTCGGCTCTCATCACAATGGTGATCAGGTAGACGAGCGTAGTGGCCGACGCGCCAATCGCCAGATTTTGCAGAAGGAACACGGTCCAAAGAATGCGAAACGGTCGGTTCCTCACGACCGCCTCGATTTCTTCGCGAGCATTGAATTGATGCATCGGCCCTTCAAAATGAGGGGCGTCGCGCGTTGCCCAAAATGCAACGAGGCAAGTGGCCGTCATGAACGCGCCGCTGACGATTCCCAACAGCCGGAAGCCGGTTGCAAGCGTTGCCTGTGATGTGAAAAGGAGTGGCCCGACGGTGACTGATAGGACGATCCCGATGCGGGCGGCGATCATTTTGTAGCCGGTCAGCTCAGTCCGTCCTCGATAGTCGGTGGTGATCTCCGCGGCCATCGCCGAGTATGGGACATCAAAGATGGAATATGCCGTGCTTGATAGAATATAGAAGGCGGTAACGTAAATAAATTTGGTCGCCGTGGCTGCTGATTCGTCGACAAAGAAGATTAAGGCAAATAACGCTCCGAACGTGAGCCCTCCGGCGAGTAGAAATGGCCGCCGGCGCCCCACTCGCGTGCGTGTTCTGTCAGACGCCGTTCCTATTAGTGGATCAATCATGACATCCCAAAGGCGCGGAATGAGCAATGCAATGCCTGCGAGCATTGGCGGCATACGCAGTGCCTGCGTTAGAAAGAACAACATATAGATCATAGTGAGACCGACGAAAGTGGCGACGCCCAGTTCGCCGACAGCCCAGCCAATTTTTACACGGGTTGATGCTTGTCCTCGAAAATCGGTCATTTTGTACTCCAACAATTGTTGATCTAGGACTATAGGCGCTAGCGATCAATTATGACTGGATTATCTTGGAAACGATTTCTTATGATTGTGTTTGCTTGATTTTCATAGTACAACGGTCACTCGGAAGGTGCTGGGAATCAAAATCAGACAGAACTGATCGCAGTATCTGCATCCCAATATTCTGAAGAGCGTGGGGGCGCTTACATGATTTCGAACATTTCGAAAGAACTCATCGATATCTATGGTCGCGACGGATTTGTCCGAATCCCCAGATTTCTTGATGCGGACAATTTGCACCGTTGGCGAACGATTGTTGACTCGGCCGTTGCCGAAAGAACAGAGCGAATACCCGGCTTTGGCGATGGCGATGGCGATGGCGGGGCCACGGGCAACGAATATTACGACAAGGTCTTCAAGCAACGGGTCAACTTGTGGCAAACAAATGCCAATGTTCGCTATCTGGTCCTAGACCCTCAAATCGGTCGCATCGCAGCTCAGCTCGAGGGCCAGAGCTCGATGCGTTTGTATCACGATCAGGCCTTTTATAAGGAGCGCTGGGGTAATCCCACGTCCTGGCACATCGACAATCCCTATTGGGCATTTCATTCACGGCACGCCACAAGTTTGTGGATCGCTCTGGATGACGTGACCATCCAGAACGGTGCGCTTTACTTCATGCCGGGTACACATACATCTGCGCGGTTTGAAACTGTTCTGATCGGCCAGAACGTGGGCGCTCTTTTCGACAAATATCCGGAGTGGGCATCTCAAACCGCAACTTGCGTTGAGATGAAAGCAGGAGATGCGACATTTCATAACGGATTGCTTGCGCATGCGGCGGGCCCGAACATGACGCCCAACGTTCGGCGTGCCTTCTCAATGATTTTCATGCCGGGTAATTGCACCTACAACGGTCAGCGCAATGTGCTTCCCAAGCGCTTGTTCGACACGCTGCGGCCGGGCGATCCACTTGATGAATCAGATTTCAATCCTCTCGTATTCAAAGAGCAACGATCGTGAGCTGCGGAGGCAGAGCACGAGCAGTGATTTTTCAATGTCTTTCCACCTCACGAAGATAAACAGTTCAGGAGTCACGATGATGACCGAAGTTAGCGGACGATTCCCCCGGATGGCAATGTTAAGCATCGGCGTGCTATGTGCCGCATCGGCGCCGGCGATGGCCGACACTCCCCGAACGGATGCGATCATGAGTTCGTTGGAAGAAATTGTGGTGACTGCGCAAAAGCGCGCCGAAAATGCGCAAAATGTTCCGATTGCTATCAGTGCGTTTTCGGCTGAGGACCTGGCGAAGAACGGAATCGGCAATTGGGCGTCGATTCAGGGATTTGTCCCGACCCTGGTCTTGGACCCGGCCTATGGCAGCATGACGACTCCGAAGATGTTTATGCGTGGTGTCGGTGTCGATAACAATGTGTTCAGTTTCGATTCGCCAATTGGGCTGTATGTCGACGGCGTATACCTTGCGCGAGTCATTGGAGGACTCGTGGATCTGTTCGATGTCGATCGCGTGGAGGTGCTGCGGGGCCCACAGGGCACGCTGTACGGGCGCAACAGCAGCATTGGCGCGGTCAGCTTACATACACAATTGCCGCCTCTTGACGCGCTGGACTTCAAGGCCTCGGCTGGCGTGGGAAGTCAGCAACAGCGAAATGCTCAGTTCACGGTGGGGGTTCCGATCATTCAAGACGAATTGGGAGCACGAATTTCGTTTGGCACTCGGAACAACGATGGGTTTCAGCGCGAGGCGACAACCGGTCGGCGAGCAATGGGTGATGACGTTAAGACCGTGCGCGCCGCACTTCGCTACACTCCAAATGCAGCATTGGAGGTCATCCTGCGCGGTGACTACATGAAGGACAACAGCCCTGATGCAGTGGGTTGGAATTTTCGAAATCGAGATCGAAGTTTGAATCTCGATGGAAATCCATTCATCTTCAATGAGAGCGCCAATACACCGATCGTGCAGCACACAACGCCATGGGGTGTCTCCGCAACTGTCAATTGGCACGCTTCGCCGTTCGATGTGACGTCAGTGACGGCCTACCGTCATCTGGCATTCCGCGATGCGGCCGATGTAGACGGGAAGTCTGCCGTCAACAGCTTCGAAGTATGGCGTCAGGATCTCGACCAGAATCAGGTGACCGAGGAGATCTTTGCCAGCAGTCGGAGCAGCAGCCCCACGGACATCAAATGGGTCGTAGGTGCCTTTTATCTGAAGGAAAAGAACGATTTCGCATGGGCGTTGGCAATTTTCGCGCCGCCACCGACCACCTTTTACCATCAGGACACAAAGTCCAGCGCCGGCTATGCGCAGTTGACTTGGCCCATCAGTGAACAGCTTAGTGTTACCGGTGGTGTGCGCTACACAGAGGAAACCAAGGATCTGACGGCTCGGCAGGAAGACGCTGACGGAACTCCGACGCCTGATTTCGCATTCAATGGATCTATTAAGGCTAACAAGTTCAATTACCGGGCATCGATTGAATACAAGGCGCGTGACAACTTGCTATTTTACGCCAGCGATGCGACAGGCTTTCGCAGTGGCGGATTCAACGGCAGTGCGACGGATCTGGAAGGCATATCGAGCGGTGGATTCGGACCCGAAGACACGAACACAGCGGAAATCGGTTTCAAAGCGGATCTCTTGTCTCGGCGCCTCCGACTCAATATGGATTATTTTTTCGCCAAGTATAAGCACTTGCAGCAGGCGATCACCGACCCCAATACTGGCGATATCACCACCACCAACGCGAATGCGACAGTCAAAGGTCTGGAATTGGAGGCCACTGCGCTGCTGACGAACAATTGGCAGGCGAGCATGACACTAAGCGATACGCACCAGCATATCGACGGGACTAACAGTGTCCTCAAGCAGACGCCGGAGTGGATGTGGCGGGTGGGAACGTTCTATTCATTACCGGCGCCAGTAATTGTCGGAACGGTTCGGTTAGGCGCTTCGGTAAACTATAGCGGGAGCTATTTCCAAGACAGCGCCAGCGACCCCTTGTTGCGGACCCACGCCTACTCCATTGTGGACGCCAGCCTGGCCTACGAAAATCAAGGCGGCCATTGGAGCGCATTGCTGCAGGGATTGAACCTCGGCGATAAGGTCTACCCCGTCGGTGGTTTCAACATATTTGGAGGCATCATTTCCAGCGTCTGGTACACCAATTTCCCGCGGCGCTGGCTGCTGAGCGCGCAGTATAAATTCTGAGTGCGAGGGAACGACGTGGGAGCAGGCCGCATCGACACGTCGGGCATCGTTGGCAAGCAACGTTTCCCGGCGACCTTGGCAAGGCGCGCTGGGACTTTGACAGGGGCGCTGCTTGCGGCGTCGGTGGCGTTTAATGCCGCCGATGCCGCAACGAGCAGCGAATTCTGGCGATCCCGCGGGTACGGTCTCGTCGCCACCGTAGTCAATGGCAAGTCGGCGTTCTATGACGTGACGCAGACCACCTGTGTTGCCCAGAAGATTTATGATTCCGCCGGGATCTTCGATCATGCGACCTGGTCGGCTGGAAGGTTGAGGGCGACGGTGATCAGTCCCTGGGGGCTCACTATTTGGCAATTTGATCGCATCGCCGCGCTTCCGGCGCCTTGCGTCGCCCGGGCGCCCGACGCTGACAGTCCGGTTTACAATTTCGAGGTGTTCTGGAAGACCTTTGACGAGCAATATGCGTATCTAAAGCAAAGGGGTGTGGACTGGAAGGTAATCGGTGAGAATTATCGTGCCAAGGTGACGACCTTGACCACCGATGCTGAACTCCTCGAAGTCTTTCGCTCGATGCTGCGCCAGTTGCAGGACCGTCATACCATGATCATTGCGGGAGCTGCACGCATCAATGACGCGATCCCCGATCCTATTGCTCAGTGGTACGCTGATTTTGATCGAGCGCCGACGGGTGATCGCGATGATGTTACCAAGAACAAGTTGGTGGAGTATTTGTCGCCATCCTGGAAACGCTATCTGGACCCTGATTCAATACGACGAGTTTCTTCAAACGTAACAACTGCGACCACCCACGACGGCCGCGTTGGTTACCTCTCCATCGCGGCGGAGTCTGGATATGCCCGGTCTCAGGGTGGCGATGACGACGTGTCCGCAGCGCGCAAAGAGTTGGAGCAGGTTTTCAGTGGCTTTAGAGATGTGCGAGGGTTGATCGTCGATCTGCGTCTGAATCAGGGCGGCAGCGACGAGGTTAGTCTGATCATCGCTGGATTGCTGACGTCAACTGACCGACCCGGGTTCTCCAAATGCGCACGGGACGGCGGAGCATTTACGGTGACGCAGCACACCCGAATTCGCCGGTCGGCGCACGCGTTCACGGGTTCGGTCATCATTATCACCTCACCGATGACCGCCAGTGCGGCGGAAAACATCGCGATGATGGTTAAGGACTTTCCAAATGTCCTGGTGGTCGGCGATCGCACGGCGGGTGTTCATTCGGATCCGTTGATTAAGACGTTGCCCAATGGATGGCGGTTCACTGTATCAAACGAAGCCTTCACTGCTCCCGATGGGTTTGACTACGAAGCGATTGGCACGCAGCCGCACCTGCTTGTCCCGTTTGAATTGGAGCGAGTGCGGAGGACGGGGGTGGATGCGGCGATGGAAAAGTCGCTGGGTTTGTTGGCGTCAAACCGTTTCGCAGATCTGGTCGCGACTCTCAAAAGTCGACTATCTCGTGGGAGATCGTCACTATGCCGTTGAACGCGCAGCGATTACTTTCCTTGATGCTTTACCTCTGAGGGTTCTGATTTCCCCAAACGAGATCACGTTTGATGTTGGGCGCCCGGGCGCGGTTTATATGACGATTGATAGCGAACTGAGGCGAATCGAAATGACTGAGCAATCCACGGATATGCTCCATGACTGGCCAGGCGATGCAGAGTTGGACCCCGACTTTATTCCGATCGTTCGGACTCTGAGGGAGCGGGCGCAAGTGCGGCCGCCGATCGGTAGTGTGACGATCGCGCAGGTTCGTGTCCGGGCAGCTGCAGAGTTCAACGAGTGGAACCAGGATCCGGAACCGGTGGCTGATGTCAGCGATTTTCAGGCTGACACGTCGCTGAGAAATATTTCTGTCCGCCTGTATGACCCTAGACCAGCTGCTCAGGAAGGCATATTGGTCTATATGCATGGCGGTGGTTGGATCATTGGCGATCTTGATCTCGAAGATGGCGCGCTTCGAGTGCTGGCGAACCGAAGCGGCGTTCGCATTCTATCCGTGGACTACCGGTTGCTGCCGGAGCATCCATTTCCGGCGGCGATCGAGGATGCTGCGGCGATCGTTCGCTGGTTGGCGGATGGACGCGGTCCGCCGGTTGACGCGCGCCGGATTGCTATTGGCGGGGCCTCGGCTGGTGCCAATCTGGCGCTCGGTACTGCCCTCAAACTACGTGACGAGGCTGCCGTCTCGCCGTGCTTTCTATTGCTCCTCTATGGCGCTTATTTGGGAGACGCAGACACGGAATCCCGACGCCTATTTGGTGACGGACGCTTTGGATTGCCGGCAGATGCGATGTCCTATTTCTGGCGTTCGTATGCGGGGGCGAACCCTGAATCAGCCCATCCGTATGCGGTGCCAGCGCGCGCGGATCTGCGTGGACTGCCAAGTGCCTTTCTCAATCATGCTGGGCTCGACGTGCTTCGTGATGACAGCATTTTTCTGGCGGCTCGCCTTCGAGATGCAGGAATTCCGGTCGAGCATCATGCATATCCCGGTTCAATTCACGGATTCACGCAATACCATAAGGGCAGTGCGGCAGGACGGCGTGCGCTTGAGGACGCTGGGCGCGCTCTGGTGAGAGTTCTTGCCGGTCGCGTATGAGGCGAAGGGTCCCGTTTATTTGGCTTCCGCAGCAGCGGGTGGACCATGCGGCAGCCTTTGCGTCGCTGCGGGGTGCGTCGAACAGGCGATCTGATGAGGGCACCAATCGTTGGGTGCTTGCGCGGCGATCATTCGCCATCGACGATCCCGTGCGGTACGCCAGATTACTTTTGACGGTCGATGGACGCTACCGGCTGTGGATTAACGGGCAGCATGTCGGAGACGGTCCGGTGCGCGGATCACCCTGGTTCCAACGGCTGGATCAGCTTGACGTTGGCGGGCATCTTCGCGTTGGCGCCAATGTCATCGCAGTGCTGGTTCATGTGCCCGGGGTCGACCTCGCCTGGTATGAGGCCATGAGGGGTGGATGGCAGCCAGCATTTGGAGATGGCGGATTGTTTGCGGACCTGGCTGTTACGATGATGGACGGCAAGACGCTGAATATTCACTCCGATAGCCAGTGGCGAATGCATCTCAGCCGCGCGTGGCAGCAGGAGATCTCGCGAGAGGGGTGGGGGCAGGACTTCCTTGAGGATTTCGACGCGAATGAATTGGGTCCCGAATGGATATCGGAGCACTTTGATGATCGGGATTGGTCGCGAGCTCAAATCATGCGTGTCGCAGGTGGAGCCGTGGAGCAGGCGCGTGGATGGGGACCCGTAGAGCCATTTCCGACGTTGCTCGCCAGCGAAATTCCGCGACCGGTCGAGTCGATCCACTACCCGAGCGAATTGCTGTGGGTCAAGTCGGTGCAGGCGCGTCCCGATCTTCCACTCGAGTCAAGACTTTATATGGAACGGTTTTGCAACCTCACCGATCAGTCAGTGGTGAGTCACGTTGATGCGCTCTTGACGGATGGGGCGGGCGGATGCGAAATGCGCACACCACCTGACGGTGATCTGGCACTGATGCTGGCATTCGATTCGAGCCGTGCGGCCCGACCGTTTATCGAGTTTGAGGCGTCGGGCGGCGAGATTCTGGAGATCGCGGTGGCCGAGTCGATTCCGGGGGAGTTTGGTCGCGGCACGCCGTGTGATGGATTTCGACTGGAAGGCCAATTGCACTGTTCCCACGTGTTTCGATATCGCGCGCGTCCCGGGTGGCAGCGCTTTGAAAAATTCAATTGGACCGCGGTCCGCGCAATGCAGTTGGTGGTGCGGAATGCACCAGGGGGTATCCGGATTCACCGCCTGGGGATTGTTGCAACCCATTATCCGGCGGTACCGGAAGGATCCTTCCGATGTTCCGATCCGGTGCTGACTCGACTTTGGGACGTGGGTCGGAATACAGTCCTGCAGTGCATGCATGACGCCTGGGTGGACTGCCCTGGGCGTGAAGCTCGCCAGTGGGTCGGGGATGCAGTCGTGCAATTCGATGTGGCCGCCGCCGCCTTCGGACCCTCGGTGTATCCACTTCAAAGGCAGTTCCTGGCGCAGGTCGCGGAAAATCAACGCCAGGATGGGCTGGTGCGAATGTTCGCACCGGGTGATAGTGGCGCCGATGGTCTGGTCATCCCTGATTACACGCTGTTGTGGATCATTGGAGCAGCGCGCTATTGGCGGCTCACCGGTGATGATGAAGGGATTGATCGAATCATGCCGGCGATGGAACGAGCCCTGGCATGGTTTGAACGGCAGCGAGACGAGCATGGACTGATTGTCGATGTTCCTTATTGGCATTTCATCGAATGGGCGGACATTGGCCGGGGAGGCCAGTCTGCGGCAATCAATGCATTGTACGTGGGCGCGCTTGCGAGCTGCGGCAATCTCGCCGAACAACTGGGGCGTCCGCGCCTTCAGGAGCGTTGCAAACGATTGGGAAGCCAGACGGCGAAGTCGTTGAATCACCGTCATTGGGATGAGCAACGCGGTGTGTACGTCGACAGCGTCGATGGCATTACCGGCAACCGGCGCCAGCGAGTGTCGCAGCACGCGAATGCGCTCATGGTGTTGTTTGGCATCGCGCCGCCGGATCGGGAAGCACGCCTAATTGATGCAATCACGGATTCGCCCCGGCTCAAGCTGACAGCGGCACCGCCGATCGTACGCACTGGCATGGCATTCGATGAATGCACAGATGTGGTTCGCGTCAACAGTTTCTTTGCGCATTTTGTCTATGATGGAATTGCGCGTGCAGGCCGGTTTGACTGGGTGTTGCGCGAAATGCGGGACCGCTACGGTCCGATGCTCGATGCAGGTGCCACCACTCTGTGGGAGAGTTTCGAACCGACGGCCAGCCTGTGTCACGGATTTTCGGCTACCCCGGTATTTCAGTTGACGCGACACGCGCTCGGGATCGTTGCAGAGGCTGCCCAATTTAGTCGCTTCATGGTCCAACCAGCGCCAGGGGATTTGGAATGGGCCGAAGGGTGCATGCCAACGCCGCGCGGCCCCATCAGTGTTCGTTGGCGCAGGATCGGTGCGACTTTGGAGTTGAGCGTGGACCACCCGCCGTCCTGTCAACTCGCGATCAAAGCGCCTCTCGGGTATGTCGGGGAGTCGATTGCCGCCGATTCTCGTACAGGATTTGCTCGTTTCGTGCGGTCCAAGGTATCCAATTGATGCGCAGGTTAGGCTGGCAAAATCGGTATTTTTTGAACTGATCCTGAATGAACGTGATTGAATGAATAGAGGAAACATATGCGCTATAAATTGTTTGGCCGTTCTGGCTTGCGCGTATCGGAACTATGTTTAGGTACGGCGACTTTTGGTATGAACGCTGCCTGGGGTGCAGATCTCAATAACAGCAGGGCGATTTTTGAGTCATTTGCCAACGCCGGCGGCAATTTCATTGATACCGCACACATCTACGGTGACGGTGCCAGTGAGAAACTCGTTGGCGAATTCATCCGCGGTGACCGAGACCATTTTGTCGTTTCGACCAAGTATTCGCCTTCTTTCGGAAACGATCTGAGCAAGGCTGGGAACAGTCGCAAGAATATGCGAAGGTCTGTGGACGAGAGCCTTGTGAGGCTCGGCACCGAGTATATCGATTTGTTTTTGCTGCATGCTTGGGACTTCTCCACGCCGATGGAGGAGGTCCTACGAGGTTTGGATGACCTGGTTTCCGCCGGCAAGGTGACTTACGTGGCAGCGTCAAACGTCGAAGCGTGGCGTGTGAGCAGCGCCAACACGCTGGCGGATTTGCGAGGGTGGGCGCCATTTATTGGCATCCAAATTTGCTACAACCTGATCGAAAGGACTGCCGAGCGTGATCTGCTTGGGATGGCACAAGAGTTGGACTTGGGAGTCATGTCCTGGTCTCCGCTCGGAGGCGGAGTATTGTCCGCCAAATATGAGGGTTCGGATCGCCAAAGTAAGGGTCGCTGGGCCGATCGAATGATTGACCCACGTGCATCCGCAATCGCTAGGTTGGTTGCCGAGATCGCGCAGGAGCTTGGGCGTACGCCGGCGCAGGTGGCGCTCGCATGGATTCGGCAACAAAGCCGCCATTCCAACGCCATCATCCCGGTTTTGGGAGCTCGCACCGCCGCACAAATCGAGGACAACATCGGTTGTTTGACTGCTGTGCTCAGTGTGGATCAAGTTCGCCGACTGGAACAGGCGAGCGCTATAGATATGGGACAACTCCATTCGTTCCTCACCGAGCGCGGGCCCTTAAGCGCGCGTGATTTGGCATTTGCCGGTCAATATGATGTTGTTGACTCGCGCGCGCGACCGAGACTGAGTACGTAGCACCATGTGATTAGCCTTGCCGCGCAAAATCGCATGTTTGCCGGTTTTGAATTGTGTGAAGTTGGGCCGGTTAAGATCGACGAATTGCAAATCAACGGGCATGTCAGGTTGAAAATCTCTGAGAAGGCACCGTAATCACGCGCGCATGTTTCTTCCTGGAGCGCGAAGTTGGTTCCGTGAAGACCGTGCTTGATGAGGTGTCCCCTTCATAGAGATGTAGCGATGTGTTCGGTCCATAGATAAACGGAAAATCAGAGAATTGAAACGGAAATTGAGTGGCTGTATCTATGGGGAAGCGAAACGAAGCCGCGTCTCCGCACCCGGCGCCGGCAAGGAACCGGAACTGGTGCTCAGAACGCTCTGCACATACTGATCAGATGCCGGGGCGATTTTTAAATACAGGCGCTTGCACAATTCGTAGGCGGCGGTTCCCGCCCAGTCGCGTGGCAGCAGGGTCGGCGGCAATTGCGGGTCGATCAGATGCACTTTGCGATACTCGTGGATCAGCAGGGTGCGGATGTGAAAACAGTGCATCGGTTCAGGGTGCGGGTCCTGCGACAACGCCTCGAGCGTGGCCAGGAATCCGGATATGAATCGCGTGTAGCGACGTTCCAGCTCATCCAGGTCCCAGCCCACCTCCACCATCCGCCGATCGCCCTCCGAATTCTCGCACTGCGACTGCAGGATCACCGGACGGATGTTGGAGTCGCAGCTTGCGATCAACGCGGCGGCGGCTGCGGGGTCGATCTCCGGATGGATGTGAACGCCGGAGGCCAGCTGGCCAAAGCCTGACCATTGCAGCGCTTCCTTGATGCGTTCGCGCGATTCGCGATTGGCCTCGCCCGGGACGATGAGCGTGGTCCAACTCCCGCGCCAGCGCTGCGCCGGGGCCGCATAAATTCGTCGCGTGGCCTCGGCGAAGCGTATCTCGCCGGCCTGACTCAGGCGGTAGTAGCTCAAGCGTCCGACGCGGCGCGCCGTGACCCAGCCGTCCTGCGCCAGGCGGCCGATGGAGGTGCGCACCAGGCGCTCGGTCAGGCCGAAGGGCTGCAGGAGTTTGATCAATCCGGACAGGGACACCTCGCAGCGGCGCGCGGCGATCGAATCGCCGAACACGGTGGTGATCAGCGAGCCGCCACGCAGCGGCCGGCGCTGCATGAAGGTCTTCATCAGCGGGCGGGCGGCATCGGCGAAACGGCGGGTGCGGCAATCAGTCATGAAACGGCGCTCAAAAAATATGACACACGAATTGTTGTCACAATAACATTTTTGTGTCACAGTTAAACATATGTATACACAAGGTTTGGATAATCACGGTCAACAGTCCATCGACGCCGCGGCGGACGATGCCCGCCTCACCGCGCAATTCCAGGCTCGAGTCGACCTGGATGAGCGTATAGAACCCAAGGATTGGATGCCAGATGCGTATCGGCAGACATTGATCCGGCAGATTTCACAGCACGCGCATTCTGAAATCGTCGGCATGCTGCCCGAGGGCAATTGGATCACGCGCGCACCGTCGCTGCGTCGCAAGGCGGTGCTCATCGCCAAAGTGCAGGACGAGGGCGGCCACGGCGCCTATCTGTACAGCGCGGCGGAAACGCTCGGCATTTCGCGTGATGAATTGATGGATCAACTGCTCAGTGGCGCTGCCAAGTATTCGAGCATCTTCAACTATCCGACGCCCACCTGGGCCGATGTCGGCGCGATCGGCTGGTTGGTGGATGGCGCCGCCATCGTCAATCAGATCCCGTTGTGCCGTTGTTCCTATGGTCCGTACGCGCGCGCCATGGTGCGGGTTTGCAAGGAAGAGAGCTTTCATCAACGTCAGGGCTTCGAGATCATGCTGGCGCTGTCGCGCGGCACGCAGGCGCAAAAGCAGATGGCGCAGGACTCGCTCAACCGCTGGTGGTGGCCGTCGCTGATGATGTTCGGCCCCAACGATGCCGACTCCCGTCATTCCACGCAATCCATGCGCTGGAAGATCAAACGCTTCAGCAACGACGAACTGCGGCAGCGATTCATCGACGCCACGATTCCACAGGCGCAATTCCTCGGGCTCAGCGTGCCCGATCCGCTGTTGCGCTGGGATGAGAAGACCGAGCATTTTGAAATCGGTCCCATCGACTGGACCGAGTTCTTCGAGGTGATCAAAGGCAACGGTCCTTGCAACCGAGAACGGTTGGAGGCACGCCGTGCGGCGTACGCGCAAGGGGCCTGGGTGCGTGAGGCGGCCCTGGCTTACGCGGAAAAGCATAAGTCCGATTCGATCGAGCAGGCGGCCTGACATGACCAAGGCGCAGTGGCCTCTGTACGAGGTGTTCATTCGCTCCAAGGGTGGTTTGGATCACAAGCATGTGGGCAGTGTGCACGCCACCGACGCGCGCATGGCGGTGGAGCATGCGCGCGATGTTTATACGCGTCGCATGGAAGGCGTGAGCATTTGGGTGGTGCCGTCCGCATCCATCGTGGCCTCCGACCCACAAGAAGCCGGCTCTCTGTTCGAACCGGCACGCGACAAGGTGTACCGTCACCCGACGTTTTATGAAATCCCGGATGAGGTCAAGAACCTGTGACCGCAGCGCCCTCCATGCAGGCGCCGGTACCCACGCCCATTGCTACGCTCGTGTCCGCCGCCATGCGATTCGACTATGTCCTGCGCTTGGGCGACACCAGCCTCATTCTCGCGCAGCGCCTGGGCGAATGGGTCGGGCATGCCCCGGCGCTCGAAGAAGACCTGGGCATGGGTAATCTGGCATTGGATTTTCTCGGCCAGGCGCGATTGTTGCTGAGTCTTGCCGGGCGTATCGAAGGCCGCAATCGCTCCGAGGACGATCTGGCATTCTTGCGCGATGGCGCCGAGTTCCGCAATTTCACCTTGGTGGAACAGCCCAACGGAGATTTCGGCCAGACCATCGTCCGTCAGTTCTTCATCGATGCGTATCAGGTCGTCTTGTTCGAAGCGCTGTGCGCATCGAGTGATGCCGATCTTGCGGCCATCGCCGCGAAGGCCCTCAAGGAGGCGCAGTATCATCGCCGCTTCAGTTCCAACTGGGTGCTGCGATTGGGCGATGGCACCGCCGAAAGTCATCGGCGCACACAGTCGGCAGTGGACTGGTTGTTGCGGTTCACCCCGGAATTGTTCGAAGCCGACGAAGTGGATCGCCAGACGTTCGCCGCCGGCATCTCTCCCGACCTGTCTGCGCTGAGTGCCGCCTGGCATGCGGATATCGCGCGCGTTCTCGCCGAGGCAACCCTGACGTTGCCGCCGTCGTCACGCGGCGCACCGGTCGGCAAACGCGGTGACCACAGTGAATACCTGGGTTATGTGCTGGCAGATATGCAGTTCATGCAGCGCGCCTATCCAGGAGCTTCGTGGTGAACGCGGCGCTGGAGGCCAGGACCTGGGAAGTGCTCAACGCCATCCCGGACCCCGAGATACCGGTCATTTCGCTGGTGGACCTGGGCATCATCCGCCATGTGCGCGCGTCTGGAGATGCGGTGGAGATCGGCGTTTCGCCCACGTATTCCGGATGCCCGGCCACGGAAGTCATTCGCAACGATATCCGCGCCGCCGTCAGCGGCGCCGGCATCGATGCGGTGACCATCGTCGAGGTGCTTTCACCCCCTTGGAGTAGCGATTGGATTTCCGATCGTGGCGCGCAGGCGTTACGGCGTTACGGCATCTCACCGCCGGTGTCCGCGAGTTCCGCGGCACATCCCATCGCGTGTCCACGCTGCAATTCGTTGCACACGGAGCGCACCAGCGAATTTGGCTCCACTCCTTGCAAGGCCTTGTTCCGCTGCAAAGCCTGCCTCGAGCCCTTCGAACAATTCAAGTGCATCTGACATGAGCCAGTTCCACTCTCTGCAAATCAGTGCCAAGCACGCGGAAGGTACACGCGCCGTGGCTTTGAGCATGACTGTTCCGGCCGACCTGACCGATGAGTTCAAGGCCTCACCGGGTCAGCATGTGGTGCTGCGCGCTGTCATCGACGGGCAGGAGCAACGCCGCACGTATTCACTGTGTGCCGATCCCGGTGCCGCGACCTTGAACATCTGTGTGCGCAGCGACGGCGGCGGACGCATGACGCAGTATTTGCTGAATCAGGTCCAGGTGGGCTCGTCCATCGACGTCTACCCGCCCACAGGCCGCTTCCTGCGCACCGAGGGAACCGACGGCGCGAATTATCTGGCGGTGGCCGCCGGGGTCGGCATCACGCCGGTGCTGGCCATCGTCACGGCGATCCTGGAAACGCAGCCGCATGCCCGTGTCACACTGCTGTATGGCAATCGCAGTACCGAATCGGCGCTGTTTGCCGATGCTCTGCAGGCACTCAAGGACCGGTACCTGTCACGTCTGTCGCTGCATTTTTTCATGAGCCGCGAAGAACAGGACCTCGACATCTATCAGGGAAGGATCGATGCGCAAAAGTTGCGCGAGGTTGCGGCCGGCGGGTTCGACGTCGCCAAGTTGGATGCGGCGTTCCTGTGCGCGCCCGAAGCGCTCATGACGACGCTTACCTTAAGCCTGCAGGAGTTGGGCCTGCCGGCGTCGCGCATCCATGTCGAACGATTTGTGACAGCCGGGGCGGCTGCCGACGCGCGGACCGGCGCCGTCGCGGCGGGGGCCGTGACGGAAGCAGCAATGACCGCCCGCGTTACCGTTCGCATGGACGGTCGCGCGAAGACCTTCCAGATGCCGCGCGATGGGTCGGTGACGGTTCTGGATGCAGCCGAAGCTGCCGGGTTGGAATTGCCGTACTCCTGCAAGGGGGGCGTTTGTTCGACCTGCCGCACGCACCTTTCCAAAGGCACGGTGCAGATGGCACAGAATTATGCGCTCGAGGACTCCGAGGTCGATGCAGGGTTCGTGCTGACCTGCCAGTCGGTGCCCACCAGCGCTGAATTGGAACTGGATTACGATACTCGCTGATCGTTCGATCTTCGCAAGCGGGGGACAAAAAGCAGATGACGATGACCACCATCGATTTTCAAATTCAATCCGGCGTCGCGACGCTGACATTGAACCGGCCCGACAAACTCAACAGCTTCAATACCACCATGCATGCGGAAGTGCGCGAGGCGCTGCAAACGCTGGCACGGTCGGAGAGCGCGCGGGTGTTGTTGCTCACCGGCGCTGGCAGGGCGTTCTGTGCGGGCCAGGATCTTGCCGATCGTGCGGTGGCACCCGGTGGCGCGGCGGTGGATCTGGGGGAGTCGATCGAAAAAAATTATCGCCCGTTGATTCTTGCGTTGCGCGCATTGCCGATGCCGGTGATCGCGGCGGTTAACGGCGTGGCGGCCGGCGCCGGCGCCAACATTGCGCTGGCTTGCGACCTCGTCATCGCGGCGAAGTCGGCCAACTTTCTACAGTCCTTCAGCAAGCTGGGTCTCGTGCCCGATTGCGGCGGCACCTGGCTGCTGCCACGGCTGGTCGGCAATGCGCGCGCGCTCGGGCTGGCGCTGCTCGGAGAAAAGCTCTCCGCGACGCAAGCCCAGGAGTGGGGTTTGATCTGGCGCTGCGTGGACGATGACCAACTGATGCCGGTCGCGTTGGGACTGGCGCGGCAGTTCGCGTCCGGGCCAACGCGGGGCTATGCCCGCACGAAGCAGGCGATCTATGCCTCCTGGGGCGGTGACCTGGCCGGTCAACTGGACCTGGAACGGGATTACCAGCGCGAGTTGGGTGGCAGCGTTGACTATCGGGAAGGCGTGGCTGCATTCCTGGAAAAGCGTCCACCGACTTTCACGGGCCGATGATGGAATCGTCTGCACAAGAGTTGGCCGAGATTGTGGCCAAGGCAATGTTCGAGCGCGATGTCGCGGTACGGACGCAAGGGATCACGATCCTGGAAACGCGGCCGGGTTATGCACGCGCCACGATGCGGGTGCGTGCCGATATGCTCAACGGCCACGCAATCTGCCACGGCGGGATCATTTTTACGCTGGCCGATAGCGCCTTCGCCTACGCCTGCAACAGCTACAATCGCGCCACCGTCGCAGCGGCGGCCAGCATCGATTTTCTGAAGGCTTCGCATCTGGATGACGAACTGGTGGCGGTGGCCACGGAGCGCAGCCGCGCGTGGCGCAGCGGCATCTACGATGTGACCGTGCACAATCAGAATGGCGAGGCCGTGGCCTTGTTTCGCGGTCGCTCGCACGAGCTGTCCTCCACCGTTCTGGAGGCGATTTCCCCATGAGCCACGTCGACATGAATGCGCACGAGCCGATCGAGCACGCCAGTATCGATGAATTGCGGTCGCTCCAATTAGCGCGATTAAAGTGGTCGCTGCAACATACGTATCAAAACGTGCACGGCTATCGCCTGAAATGCGAGCAGCTCAGCGTTCATCCGCAGGATCTGCATTGTCTGGAGGATCTGGCGCGATTCCCGTTCACCACCAAGCAAGATCTTCGCGACGCGTACCCCTTCGATGCGTTCGCGGTGCCGCGTGAGCAGGTCGTGCGCATCCACGCCTCCAGCGGCACGACCGGCAAGCCCACAGTGGTCGGATACACCGCAAAGGACATCGACACCTGGGCCAATCTAGTGGCGCGTTCCATCCGCGCTGCCGGTGGCCGATCCGGCGATCTGGTGCACATTGCCTACGGTTACGGGTTGTTCACCGGCGGTCTGGGTGCCCACTATGGCGCGGAGCGGTTGGGCTGCACCGTGATTCCGATGTCAGGCGGACAGACCGAGAAGCAGGTGGCGCTGATCAACGATTTCAAACCGGCCATCATCATGGTCACGCCGTCTTACATGTTGAACATCGCCGAGGAGTTTGCGCGCCAGGGGCTGGATCCGGTCGCGAGCTCGCTGCGCATCGGCATCTTCGGCGCCGAGCCGTGGACCGAACGCATGCGCGAAGAAATCCAGACACGCATGGGTCTGGATGCGACGGATATTTACGGACTGTCCGAAGTCATGGGGCCGGGTGTTGCCCAAGAGTGCATCGAGACCAAGGACGGCCCTGTGATCTGGGAAGATCATTTCTATCCGGAAATCGTCAATCCGGAAACGGGTGCGCCGCTGCCGGACGGAGAGTCCGGCGAACTGGTGTTCACCTCGTTGACCAAGGAGGCCTTGCCGGTGATCCGCTATCGAACGCGGGATCTGACCTGCCTGTTGCCGCCGACGGCCCGCGGCATGCGCCGCATGGCCAAGATCAGTGGACGCAGCGATGACATGCTCATCATCCGGGGTGTCAACGTGTTCCCGACGCAGATCGAGGAATTGATCCTGCGCCAGGCTGAATTGGCGCCGCATTATGTGCTCGAATTGACGCGCACCGGCTATCTGGACGCGCTGTGCGTCAAGGTCGAGGTGAAGGCCGGCTCCGACTTGAGCGCCGATCAGCGTGACACGGTCGCTCGCGCGCTCGTGAACCATGTCAAATCCTATATCGGCGTCAGCGTCGACGTCGTGCTGATGAGTCCCAATGAAATCGAACGCTCGGTCGGCAAGGCCCGGCGCGTGATCGACAAGCGCAACCAACAAGGTTAAGAAAATCGATGAAACAGGTTTACATCTGCGATGCGGTGCGCACGCCCATCGGACGCTACGGCGGTGCATTGGCGACGGTACGCGCTGATGATCTCGCGGCCATTCCCCTTCGCGCGCTCCTGCAGCGCAACCGTTCCGTCGACTGGTCCGCAGTAGACGAGGTGTATTACGGCTGCGCCAATCAGGCGGGTGAGGACAATCGTAATCTCGCGCGCATGGCCGTGCTGCTTGCGGGCCTGCCCGAGTCGGTGCCGGCGGCCACCGTCAATCGTCTGTGCGGGTCGGGAATGGATGCGATTGCACTGATCGCTCGCACACTCAAAAGCGGCGAGGGTTCGTTGGGGCTGGCAGGCGGCGCCGAACACATGACGCGCGCCCCCTACGTGATGGGCAAAGCGGATTCCGCCTTTGCACGCGATGCGCGACTGCAGGATACGACGCTTGGCTGGCGCTTCGTGAATCCCGCCTTCAAGCAGGCGTTTGGCGTGGATTCGATGGCGGAGACCGCCGAGAACGTGGTTGCAAAATTCGGCATCTCGCGCGCCGATCAGGATGCATTCGCGCTACGCAGCCAGCAGCGTTGCGCGAAGGCGCAGGCCGCCGGTGTGTTTGCGTCGGAAATCGTCGCGGTGCAGGTTCCGCAGGGCAAGGGCGAACCGCGAACTTTTGCGATCGATGAGCATCCGCGCGCCGACGCCAGTCTCGCCGCGCTGGCCAAGCTCAAGGGCGTGGTCCGGCCTGACGGCTCGGTGACTGCGGGCAATGCGTCGGGCATCAACGACGGCAGCTGCGCGGTGCTGTTGGCGACGGACGAATCGGTGGCGCGATTTTCATTGACGCCGAAGGCGCGCATCGTCGCCGCGGCCACCGCCGGCGTGGCGCCGCGCATCATGGGCATGGGCCCGGTGCCCGCCACCCGCAAGGTGTTGCAGATCGCCGGCCTGACGCTTGCGCAGATGGATGTCATCGAACTCAACGAGGCCTTCGCCGGCCAGGCACTGGCAGTATTGCGCGAACTCCAGTTGAGTGACGATGCGGAGCACGTGAATCCCAACGGCGGCGCGATCGCCTTGGGACATCCGTTGGGCGCCAGCGGCGCACGCCTGGTGGGCACCGCGATGTATCAACTGCAGCGCAGCGGCGGTCGTTATGCGCTGTGCACGATGTGCATCGGCGTCGGGCAGGGCATTGCCATGATCATCGAGCGTGTCTGATGAAACTTGAAAGCTATGTCTACGGCCAATGGCTGGCCGGTGACCGGGAAGGCGTGGCATTGCGGGATGCAACCACCGGTGCGGTGATCGCCGACAGTTCTTCCGCCGGCATCGATTTTTCCAAAGTGCTGTCGTATGCCCGCGAGCAGGGCGGACGAGCTCTGCGCGCGCTCACCTTCCATCAACGCGCAGGCCTGCTCAAGGCATTGGGAAAAATGCTCGGCGAGCACAAGGCCGAGTTCTATGCGCTGTCCACGGCAACCGGCGCCACCAAAGCCGATTCCTGGGTGGACATCGACGGTGGCTTCGGCACGCTGTTCGTGTACGCCAGCAAGGGCACGCGTGAACTGCCGAATCAACAGGTGTTCATCGACGGTGGCACCGAGGCCATTTCCAAGGGCGGCAGTTTTACTGCGCAACACATCTGCGTTCCGCTGGAAGGCGCGGCTGTCCACATCAACGCGTTCAACTTCCCGGTCTGGGGCATGCTGGAAAAGATGGCGCCCGCGTTGCTCGCCGGCATGCCGGTGGTGGTGAAGCCGGCGACATCGACTTCGTATCTGACGCAGCTCGTGTTTCGCCGCATGATCGAATCGAAGATCCTCCCCGAAGGTTCGGTGCAATTGGTATGCGGCAGTCTCGGCGATCTGTTCGAGCATCTGTCCTGCCAGGATGTCGTGTCCTTCACCGGCTCGGCGAGCACAGCGCAGGCCTTGCGCCGTCATCCGCTGGTCATCGCCAACTCGGTGCGCTTCGTCGCCGAAACCGATTCGATCAATTCGTCCCTGCTGGGCAGCGATGCGCGGCCGGGCACGCCGGAATTTGACTTGTTCGTGCGCGAAGTGGTGCGCGAAATGACCACCAAGGCGGGACAGAAATGCACCGCCATTCGTAAAGCCATCGTTCCGGCCGCATTCGCTGCGGAGTTCGTTGCCGCCATGCGCGATCGCCTGCAGCAGATCGTGGTGGGCAATCCTGCGTTGGAGAACGTGCGGATGGGGCCGCTGGCCTCCTTGAGTCAGCGCACCGAGATACTGGAACGCGTCACAGCGTTGCGTCGAGAAGCGGACCTCGTCGCCGGCGATCCGCAGAGCTTCGACATCCAGGGCGCCAGTGGCGATCTGGGCGCGTTCGTGCCGCCCATGCTGCTGCTGTGCGCTACCCCGATGGCTGCTCGTGCTGTCCACACGACCGAGGCCTTTGGGCCGGTGTGCACCGTATTACCCTACGATTCGCTGGACGATGCGATTGCACTGGCGCGCCGGGGCGAGGGCAGCCTCGCCGGATCCATCTTCACCGCCGATGACGACATCGCCTGCCAACTGGCGCTTGGCCTTGCGCCGCTGCACGGCCGGCTGGTGTTGATCAATCGCGATTGCGCCAAAGAATCCACCGGTCACGGCTCACCGCTGCCTCATCTGGTGCATGGCGGACCCGGTCGCGCCGGCGGCGGCGAGGAAATGGGCGGTATCCGCGGTGTCAAACACCATATGCAGCGCTCGGCGCTTCAGGGCAGCC
>JANMXI010000236.1:0-3025 GCA_031394735.1 Pseudomonadota bacterium
GATCAAGCTCGTGCTAGGTGAAAAAAAGGTCGCCGACTACGAGCTGACGGCGCGCGCCCTCGACGGCACACAAACGGTGGTGTCCTACAACTTGACCACCTTTTACGACCGGGGCCGCACGCTGCAGGGCGTGTTCGCCGCGGCGCGCGACGTCACCGAGGGCAAGCGCGTCGAGGCGGAGTTGCAGCAGGCGACGGCCATGGCCGAGACTGCGAGCCAGGCCAAGTCGGATTTTCTGGCGAGCATGAGCCATGAAATCCGCACGCCAATGAATGCAATTATCGGCATCGCCGACCTGCTCGCGAAGACTTCCCTCACGCCGGAGCAGAACAAATATGTGCAGATCTTTCGCCGCGCCGGCGACAACCTGTTAAATCTCATCAACGATATTCTCGATCTCTCCAAAGTCGAGGCCTCTCAGCTCGAGCTGGAACGAACCGGATTCTCGTTGAACGACTTGCTGGAGAAAGTGCGGGAGATGGTCGGGATCAAGGCCTTTGAAAAAGGCCTTGCCGTGGTATGCGAGATCGCGCCGAATGTGCCCACCGACCTGATCGGCGACCCGACGCGACTGCGGCAGGTGCTGATGAATTTACTCGGCAATGCGATCAAGTTCACCGAGTCCGGCGAAGTGGCATTGCGAGTCACACCGGATGCTGACTCCCCGGTCGCGGGCGCATTGCGGTTCACGATCTCGGACTCCGGCATCGGCATTCCGGGCGAACAATTGGGTGCCGTATTTGAGCGATTCACCCAAGCCGACTCGTCGACCACTCGCCGGTACGGCGGCTCGGGACTGGGGCTGACGATTTCCAAGCGCCTGGTGGAACTGATGGGCGGGCGCATCTGGGTCGAAAGCGAAGTCGGCAAGGGTAGCGTGTTTTCTTTTTCCGTACCCTTCGAGATCCGCACACGGGCCGCCGGGCGCACGGCCGTGCCGGACGGCACCGGTCCCCATACGCCGCTGCGGGCGCTGCATATTCTTCTGGTCGAGGACTCCCCCGATAACCGTACGATCACGGTGGCCTACCTGCAGGACACGCCGTACCGGGTCGACATCGCCGAAAACGGCGCCATCGCGTACGAAAAATTCATCGCCGGAAACTATGACCTGGTCCTGATGGACCGGCAAATGCCGGTCATGGATGGCTTGACCGCGACGCGGGCAATTCGACAGTGGGAACAAGCGAACCACCGGGCAGCCACACCGATCATCGCATTGACGGCTTCTGCCTTGAAGGGGGATCAGGAAAAATGTGTGGCGGCGGGGTGCACAGCGTACCTGACGAAGCCGATCAAACAAGAAGTGCTACTGCAAGCGATCACGGAACATTCCATCGGCGTGCCGCCGTCACCGAAACAAGGACAAGGGAACGGCCGGAGTGACACCATCCTGGTGCGTGTCAATCCTAAATTCGCAGACCTGATCCCAGGCTTTCTGCGCAATCGCAGGAAGGATGTCATTACCATGCTGGACGCGCTGGATCGCGGTGACTTTGCGACCGTCGAGAATCTGGGGCACGGCATGAAGGGGGCCGGTGGCAGCTATGGATTTCAGGCCATTACGGACATCGGTGCCACCGTTGAAGAGGCGGCCAAGCGCGCCGACGCCGAAGCGTCGCGCCGGTGCGTGGGCGAATTGTCCACGTACCTGGATCGCGTCGAGATTGTCTCCGACTAGATTACGGGAGCTGGGTTCTGGCGAGGCAGGCACGGACGCGCGCAGTGAGTTGCGGTATCGAAAACGGCTTAGTCACATAGTCCGTCACCCCCACTTCAAAGGCCGCGCGGGTACTCGGCTCATCGGTCATGGCGGTGAGCATCAGCACCGGCAGGGTCTGCGTTTCGGTCTTGGCGCGCAGCGCTTTCGTGACCGCCAGGCCACTCATGCCGACCATCTTGTAATCCAGTACCACCAGGTCCGGCATGTTTTCTCCGATCATTCGAAGCGCCTCCGGGCCGCTGGTCGCGGTGCTGACCTTGTGACTATCCTCCTCCAGCGCACGCACGATCAGCATCAGCGTGTCCGGTTGGTCATCCACCACCAGGATGTGGAAGCGCAGCTTGGCGACGGACGCCGGGAAAGGGTTCGTGGTGACATACGGCTTCAATGGGAAGTGCGGCTCGAGGACGATCTCGCAGCCTTCGTAGGCGCAGAAGACCTCGAGTCCGGTCCCGCCTTTCAAGGCCAGCGCGCGTGCCCTGTGCTCAATGTCCGTGACGAAGGCGTCGTCGTGCGCCGGATCGTGGTGCGTCAACGCGAGACGCCGCACACCCGCCGCCGCGGCGATTTGCACAGCATACTCGTAGCTGCTGTGTCCCCAATTCTTCTTTGAGACGTACTCCTCGGGCGTGTATTGGGCGTCATGAATCACAAGATCGGCATCGGCCATAAACGTGGCGTGCCGGCGGTCTCCATCGTGCAGGATGGACTCGATGCGGCCGGGCTCGGCACCGGCACGCCACAATTCCTCGGAATAGGGTTCGTGGTCCACCAGGTACACCACCACCACGCCATCGGCTTTGACCCGGAAGCCCAGCGTGATGGCCGGGTGGTTGAGAAATTGTGTCGCGACCCGCGCGCCGCCGATGTCGTGGATGCCTTCGGTCAGGTCGTGGTAGGTGATCGCGGCCGGCAGCTGATTCAACTCGACCGGGAAGTAGGTGAACTCCATCTGGCCGGCCAGCACGTCATGCAGCGACCTGTGACTACCTTCGGGGCCATAGATCGCCACGGAGTTGCCCTCGACAAAAGCCGGACTGAAGAACGGAAAGCCCTGGATGTGATCCCAGTGCGTATGTCCGACCAGGATATTGGCGTTAATGGCTTTCTTGCCTTGGGCCAGCAACGAAACGGCCAGCGGATGCGCGCCGGTGCCACAATCGAAAATCAGCAGGTCGCCGTTGTCAGTGGTCAGCTCGACGCAGGAGGTATTGCCGCCGAAATGGTTGGTTCCCGGCCCGGGGGTAGCGATCGATCCCCTGGTTCCCCAGAAGCGTACTCTCATGATTCTGCGGCTCCCTT
>JANMXI010000237.1:0-2003 GCA_031394735.1 Pseudomonadota bacterium
CGGAGAGCTGATTCGGGAAGCCGGCCTGCGCGGATTTACGCATTGTTCGGTGCGTTTGCACTCGACGGATCAGAGCCGGCCGTTCGCGGTGCTGCTCGATGCTGTACCGATACTCATGGAGTTGCCTGGCGCACTCGGCTGTTCCGCCGCGTCGATGTCGGCGCTGCGCCGTCTTGTTGAGCTCGATCAGCGTTCGAGTGAGGAAGGGGGAGAAGCGGGAGAAGCGGACACGACGGAGATTGAGGTACGTCTGCATAGGATTCGTCTTGCCGTGATTGATTTACTCGGCGCGATTTCAGAAGAAGGTCCGCTGCTTGTGTTCGTGGATGACTTTCAACATATCGACGGCGCCTCGCGGGCCCTCCTTGATGATCTCGTCCGAGAGAGCAGCACTCAGCGGGTGCTCTGGCTGATGACGCGCCGGTCGACGGAGGCGGGTTCGTCACCGGCCAGTGTTGGTGATGCGCCGACGGTGATAGAACTTGGCGCGTTGTCGGAGGAGTCGTGCCGAAAGCTGATCGGGCTGGCGATCAAGTCGATTGAAGAGAAGGACCGCGATCAACTATTGAACGCGTGCCGTTCGGTTGCCGGCGGCAATCCATTTTTCATTCGGGAGATTCTGGCGAATTGGGATGCGAACCATCGATTCGACTCGCTACCGGACTCCATTGCCCAGGCCGTATCACGACGCGTGGCGCGACTTGGGGGACCGGCGTTGCGTACGCTCCAGTGCTCGGCCCTGCTTGGCGGACTGGCGACGGCAGGCCGGGTCTCACGGGTATTGCAGGCGAGCGTCACGGAATCGCTGGATGCGGTCGCAGAGTTGGCGAGTGCGGGCATCTCGAATTTACAGGACCCCGAATCCAGTTTGCTATTGCACGATTTATGGCGCGACGAAGTGACACGGATAATTGGGCCGGCGACCGCGCAGGTTTTGCATTCGCGGATCGCGGATGTCCTGGAAGAGGAAGGACAGCCGCGACGATTGGCGGCACTGTTTTGGGAGGCAGCACGGCACCGGGCTGCGGCAGGTGAACCGGAGCGAGCCATCGCGCTCCTTGAGGACTGCGCAGAGCACTTGATGAGTATTGGGTTGCCCGAGGAGGCAGCAGAGACGTTTGGTCGGGCAGAACTGCTGAGTCGGACGGATGCGGAGCGATTGCGGAATTTGCGGGGGAGGATTCTGGCGTTGGATGCGGTTGGGAGGTGGGAAGGATTTGCCGGTTTGATTCAGAGTGCTCGCGACCTCGCTTCTAGGGTGGACCCCGCGTACGACCCGCATGATGAACTGGAGTTGACTGAGACAGAACTGTTATTTCGGCGCGACGTTGACCCTCGGGAATGCCTACGGCGAGCATCAGCCTGCTCAGAAAATGTCACCGCAAGCCTCGATCATCGGCTCAAGGCACTTCGCATTCGTGCCATCGTCGCAGACAACCTATGCGAAGATGACCAGCTGCGGCGCTCACACACTCTGATCCTTCAGTTGGTCGCTGGACGACCGGAGCACACAGCAGCGCGACTCGTGGTGGACATTGTGTATCACACAACGCTCGGCAAGCTGGAAAATGCAGTCGAATGTTGCCGTGAACTAATCGCACTCGAACGAAGTCGCGGATCTGTGATCGCAAATTGTCGCGCCCTGCGATTCATTTCCTACCCGTTACGTATTCTCGGTGACTTTGACCAGTGTCGGAATTCGCTTCGGGAATCGCTGGACCTTGCCGAGAAATATCGACTCGCCGCGGAAGCAACAGTATCATGCGACGTTCTCGCCACAATTGCTCTCGAGCATGGCGGCCTCGACGAAGCGAACGTCTGGGTCGAGAGAGCGACGCATTGGGCGAAAAATGTCGATGCGAATTTGGAGCGGTTTGCCACCAGACTACTGCGCGCACAACTCACCCTGGCAAAAGGTAATCCGCAAGAGACAATTGATATTCTTGGCGACGACCTTGCTATGTGTGACTCCGAACCGATTCCACGAAAGGCCCTCAACGTCC
>JANMXI010000238.1:0-1789 GCA_031394735.1 Pseudomonadota bacterium
TCAGTTTCCTGACGACTCGAAATCGTCATTAGGCTCAAACGGCTCAAAACAAGTTCACAAACTCTCGCATCACTCCTCAATGCCCCAAGAAAGCATCCCCGTGAGAAATGCGGGCTAGGTCGGTGCGGGGTATCTGCATAAGTGACCTCGAGCAGTCAAACCCGGTGAAGCCAGAATGCTCGAGCAAACCGGCACCGCCGACCACGCCGCCGCCGCGCGCCAACCCAAGCGCGTTCCACGCAAAAAGTCCGCCGCCGCCAACAAGCGCAACCCTGCCGCAGCAGCAGCGGATTCACCGATCAGCACGAACCAGGAGGACCAGCGGCGGAAACGGACCTTGCGGTTCGATTCCGAGACGCCCCATTCGCCCGTCGCCCAGCCCTTTAAATAAAAGGATCTTTTGCAGGGCCGGATAGAGCGAGCCCTCTTCGACATGCAGGACATCGCTTGAAAGCGCAAAGAAAGTTCGGGAAACTTAGGTTGTGTGGATACTTCGTTCTTAAGGAGCAAAGTAGCCGTTGATGTCGATCAGCAAGTGCGCCGCATCGCTGTGAAAAGCGGAGATGCCACCGTTGGCCCCGGCCTGGACAATCGCTGCGTTGGACGTGATTGCGCCATTCATGGCATTGAGAGTGGACACCACCGGCATCGCCTGGCCCGTCGCCCAAAGCGTCAGGTATCCGAAGATTCCTCTTGGAATCACCGTGGCGTTTACCGAGTACGCTGCGGCCGTCGAAGGGATTCCACATCCACTCGAAGGTACGGCGATGTCGCGTGAGGTACGCGGCGCGATCATCGAATCTCCCACGTTGCGCGTGTCGAGGACCCGACAGGGAAGGACCGGAAAGAAGCGCATCGCACCAGGCTTGCCCGCGGGTCCAAAGTTGCCGTTGACGTCCACCACTAAATCGCCTGGATCGGTTGAAAACACTCGAAAGTCACGAGTGCCGACAATCGCCGCATTTGCGGTGACCGCGCCGGTGACGGCATTCAAAACCGAAACCGTAGGCTGCAGTTGGCGGTCGTATAGTGCTAGGTAGCCGATAGTCTTGTCGGGTATCGCGGTGAAATTTACAGGAAACGCGGTTGCGTCCAATGGTAGAGAACATCCCAATTTGATGTTGCGCGATCCGCTCTGGACGAGCCGGGGTAGTTCTGTCCGCGTGTCGAGCGCTCGACACGGCGCGTGCGGGGAATATTAAGCTCCCAGGGGATTTGTCCCCGCCGCAAAGTATCCACTGATATCAAGAATGACTTCCGTGGCGTCCGTCGCATAGACGCTTACTGCGGAGTTGACTCCGGCGGGGACGATCGCTGCGTTCGCCTTGACGCGCCCATCCAGCGCGTTGAGCGTCGAAACGACCGGCTGCGCCTGCCCGGCCGGCCAGATGGTGACATACCCGAGCGGACCTTTAGGCACCACCGTCACGTTTACCGCATACGCTCGGGCGGTCGCCGGGATGCCGCATGATCCAACAGCAATTGGAAAGTCCCGAGATGATTTCGATTCAAGCGCTGGCTGCCCGAACGGCCCAATGGGCGCGTTGCGTGTATCTGCGACTCGACAGGGAGACACTGGAAAGAACAGCAGGCCCACAGATACGGCACCTTCCTGCGTAATCGTAAACACCTGATCGCCGATGCGAACGGTTCCCGAGCGAGGCGTCGAATCCGGATTCGGTAGAAGGATGAGAGTCATCACTCCGGTGCCAGTGCCGGACGATGTGGATCCGAATATGATCCAACCGCGGTCCGAGACTGCTTGCCAGGCCGTTGTTGGCGTCCTAGC
>JANMXI010000239.1:0-2667 GCA_031394735.1 Pseudomonadota bacterium
CCGGTTCGCGCGAACCCGGATGCGCTGGCCACAGGCAGGGCAGATGACTTTCACCGCAACAGGGGTCTGCGCATCCATGGGCTCGGCTCCAAATTCGAGAAGGTGGCCGGTGGGATGTGGGGCGCAACGTTGCTCAGTTCAAGGGCTGATGCGGCACGGCAACCCGCATGAACATTGCTTCATTGAAATCCGAACAATCGGGCCTGGGGATCCTTCCTGCCGGCAATTGCCGCTTTCAACAAATTTGCAGCCAGCATCGAAAAGGTAATTCCGTTGCCGCCGAAACCCATGACTGCATAGCATTTTGGATAACCGGGAATTTCACCGATGGTCGGCATGCCATTGCTGCTGGCGCCAAAGCTGCCCGCCCAGTGCACGGCAGCGCGCGGATCGATGTGCGGGAACAGGTGACCCAATTGCCGCTCGATTTGCCGGGTCTTGCGGGGGATGAGCGCATCGCGTTTCCCGCTGTCGGCAAATTGACCGTCCTGCCCCCCGCAGATCACGCGGCCGTCATGGGTGGAGCGAGCGTACAGATACGGTTCCGAAGCTTCCCAGATCAGCGCCTTCTGTGGCCACAGTGCTCGCGGTTGTGGTCGGGTGGCCAATGCCCAGGTGGAGATCACCTGGCTGTCACCCGGCGGCACAATTTTCGCCAATTCATAGCCGGTGCTGAGTATCACGTGCCGCGCGCTGATTTCCAGGCCGTCCGCCGTCGTCAAGGTGCTGCCGCGCTTCGAGCATTGCAGATCGACGACTTCGTGCGGTGCATGCAATCGCGCACCGGATTTAATCGCCGCCGCTAGAAATCCGGCCGCGAGTTGAATCGGATTGGCCTCTGCGTTTCCGTGACTCAACGCCGCGGCCGCTCGATCGATGTCGAAGTGTTGGCGCAACGCGCGAACATCGAGGAATTCGCTGGGCAATCCGATCTTTTGCCGCGCAAGCACTTCACGCTTCAATCCTGCGGCGTTCAATCGGTTTCCTGCCAGATAGAGAGACGGGCGCGTATTCATATGAGCGTCGATGCCCAGCCTATGCGTCGCGGTTCGAAGATCATTGACTGCGCCCGCCGAGGCAAGCCAAACCTTGGAAGCCCGGCTGTGCCCGATGGATGCGCCCAATGCCGTCAACGGCGTATCCAGTTCAAATTGCAGAAGCGCGGTGCTGGCTGCGGTGGACCCCAGTAAGGCGCGACGACGACGCTCGAGGATCAGCGGTCGGAATCCGGCCTCGGTCAGGGCGTGAGCAATCAGCGCACCGCTGACGCCCGCGCCCACGATGACGACGTCTGCACGCGTCGAGCGTCGCAGGCAGGCACCGGAAATGACAGGGTTCTTATAAAAGTCCCAGACTGTCATCCCGGTGCGCAAATTGCGCTGGCGGGTCAGTGCCACGGAGCCCGCCGACGTACCCGCGAATCCTAGTGCATCACTAGATAGATGACGACCAGTACGATGACGGGAACGCCCAGAATCCATCCCAGAAAATATTTACCCATCTCGCTCTCCCATGCCGTTATGTAAGGAGGCCTATTAATCCCTTTTACAGGGGCCGGCCGGAACTCTCGTCGAACGCGATGGTTCGTCGGTAAACTCCTACGGGGCGGCTGATGCGCGATGGTCTGGGCGACTCGGGCTGCGTGACCGGGGCGGGCGCCCCGGCTACGTGCCCCCCAAAATACCTACTTCTTCTTTTTGGTTGCTCGCCTGGCGGCGCTCTTCTTGTCCTTCTTCTTTTCCGGCTTCGCCTCGCTGTCCTCGAAAGGAAGCCCTTGGGCACTCCGGATCACGTCCTTGTACTTGTTGAGAAGTTCAATCGCGTCCTTCAAGAGACGCTTCAGTTTCTTGTTTTCTTTTTTCAGCTTGTCAGCTTCGCTCATCGTATTGCCCGCCCTTGTTTGGATTCAGAGAAAACGCTGCGATCGGTAGTCGAACGGATCGTCGCGGAGGCCAACAGGCTTTTTGATGCGACCGGCGTGCGCGCGACAATCGATGCTTCACACGCTTTCATTGCATCATTGTAAGTGATGAGGCGATCGACCGACATGCGCTTTTTCATGCATTGGGAAATTTGCAGCATCGTCGGCCGTCGGCTGGCTGCAGTCACGTGATTGAGCTCAGCGGCCTGCGTGATGCCGCCCAAAACACATGCAATCGTCACCGCGAGCGGCACTGCGCTGTTCTTCATCGCAACTCTCCCTCATTATTCTTGAGGCGAGCAGTATCTGGCGTTCGGAAACAATGCAAATCAGACCCCAGCCTAAGTGGTTGTAAGACGTTATCCTCAACGCCCCGGGCAACCGGCCGGTAGGTGAATTCCTACGATATGCGTCGAGATTCGCCCATTGGAATGCTTGCCAGCCATCCTTAATGTAGGGTCCAGAATTTGATCGAGCCATAACAACAAATCGAGGAGAAGGGCTGTGTTGCACTACGCTGTCGTATTTCTGGTCATTGCATTGATCGCCGCAGTATTTGGTTTTGGGGGAATCGCCGCGAGCGCGGCCGGAATCGCCAAGATATTGTTCGTCGTATTCCTGATCGGTGCGGTCGTGGCGTTCGTTTTGAACGGCCGGGGTTCGCGAGTATAAATTTCCGCAAGGTGGAGCATTGATAACGCCCCTATGAAATCGAGGCGGCCGTCGGCAACCGATTCTGCGGTTGC
>JANMXI010000240.1:0-5436 GCA_031394735.1 Pseudomonadota bacterium
GAGGCCACCCTTCATCACGTCATCGAGCTTGTAAAGAGTCAGATTGATGCGATGCTCGGTTACCCTGCCCTGGGGGAAGTTATACGTTCGAATGCGCTCTGAACGGTCGCCCGAGCCGACCTGGAGCTTGCGCGATTGCGCCTGCTGGCTTTGCTGCTTCTCACGCTCGGCGGCGAGCAGCCGTGCCTTGAGCAGGGACATCGCCCGCGAGCGGTTCTTGTGCTGCGAGCGCTCATCCTGGCACTCGACCACGACGCCGGTGGGAATGTGCGTGATGCGAATGGCCGAATCGGTCTTGTTGACGTGCTGGCCGCCCGCGCCGGACGCGCGGAAGGTGTCGATGCGTAGATCCGCGGGGTTCAAGTCCACCGATTCGATCTCATCCAGCTCCGGCAGAATCGCCACGGTGCAGGCGGAGGTGTGGATGCGTCCTTGCGCCTCGGTGGCCGGCACTCGCTGCACGCGATGCGTGCCGGACTCGAACTTGAGCACCGAGTAGGCGCCGCGGCCGATGATGCGGCTGATGATTTCCTTGAAGCCACCGTGCTCGCCGGGGCTTTCGCTCAAGATTTCTACGCTCCAGCCGCGCGATTCGGCGTAGCGCGCATACATGCGATATAGGTCGCCTGCGAAAATCGCCGCCTCATCACCGCCGGTGCCGGCACGTACTTCCAGAAAGATGTTGCTGTCATCGTGCGGGTCCTTGGGGACGAGCAGCCGCTGCAACTCGACTTCTTCCGCCGTCACCCGCGGTGCGAGGACTTTGAGTTCATCCTCCCCCATCTCGCGCGTTTCGGGGTCGGTATCGGCCATCAGCTCGCGCGCAGTGCTGACGTCCTTTTCCAGATCCACGAAACGACGATAGCGCTCCGCCAGCGGGTTCAGGCGCGAGTATTCCATCGATAGTTCGCGAAACTGATTTTGTTTCGCGATGACGCCCGGATCGCCCAACATGTGGCCGACCTCTTCGAAGCGTTCACTGAGTTTTTCCAGCTTGCGCCGGATGGAGTCTTTCATGGGCGCGGATTATAGCGGCCGGCGCGGGCGCCGCCTAAGTCTAAACGCCGCTATCTTTGACCAGCAGGCGCATCAGGGTTTGCGCGAGCTGCGCATCGCCCAATTCAGCCGCTTCGCGCAGTGCCTGCGTCGGCGGATGCAACAGGCGGTTGGTGAGCGTATTCGCCAGGAAGTCGATGACCTCCTCCGGACTGCGCCCGGAGGCGAGGAGTTTGCGCGCCTGCTCGACCGTTTGCGTACGCACGATATCCGACTGGGCTCGCAACGCCCGGATCGCGGGTCCGGCATCCTTGGCGCGTGCCTCGCTCAAAAAACGCGTGACTTCCTGCGCGATCATCACGTGCGCGGCGTCGGCTTCCGTCGCGCGATGCTGCTTGTTCTCAGCGACGACCTGTTGCAGATCGTCGATGGAAAACAGATAGATGTCCTCGAAGTCGGCAACTTCGGGCTCGATGTCGCGCGGAACGGCGAGGTCCACCATGAACATGGGCTTGCGGCGGCGCGCTTTGATGGCGGTCTTCGCCATCGCCTTGGTGATGATGGGCACCGGGCTTGCCGTGCAGCTGATGACGATGTCGGCCTGCGCCAGATGGGTGGGCAGTTCGCTCAAGTCCACCGCGACGCCGCGCACTTCGGCGGCGAGTTCCTGTGCGCGCTGCAAGGTGCGATTGGCGATGATGATCTTGTTGACGCCCTGGCCTGCAACATGCCGGGCGGTGAGCGTGATCATTTCGCCGGCGCCGATGAGCAACGCGGTGCGGGCGCCAAGATCTGAAAATACGCGACGGGCAAGGCTCACCGAGGCGGAGGCAATAGACACTGCATTGGCGCCGATGCGCGTATCGGTGCGCACGCGCTTGGCGGTGGAGAAGGTGGCCTGAAACAACTTATGAAGCGCAGGTCCGGTGCTACCGGCCTCCTGCGCGGCGCGGTATGCATCCTTCAGTTGACCCAGGATCTGCGCTTCGCCCAGCATCATCGAATCAAGGCCGGCCGCGACACGAAACACATGTTCCACGGCAGCGGATTCTTCATGCACGTAAATGCTGGTCGACAAGTCATGCTCGGAAGGGCGAAGTTGCGCGAGCCAGTTGGACAGATCGGCGCCGGTTGCCGTACCCGACCAATACACTTCGGTACGATTGCAGGTGGAGAGGATCACGGCCTCGGCAATGCCGGCTTCCTGCGTGAGCGCACGCAAAACGCCAGCCAATTGCTGCGGATCGAACGCCACCTGTTCGCGAATGGCGACTGGCGCGGTCCTATGATTGATGCCGAGGATGCGAAATGGCATTGTACAGCTGTGTTCCCAACGTCTATCTTCGCACGATTCGCGATCTTTCTTTCACTGATCGCTGCTGGCGGTTGCGCCAATATACCGTCAAATGCGCCATCCGATCCGCAGGTAGCGGTTTCGGCGCTCATTGTCGCTGAAATCGCAGCGTCTCGAAATGAGCTGCCGCTGGCGGCACGCCAATATGGCGCCATAGCCGCCACGTCCACGGATGTGGGCGTGTTGACGCGCGCTACCCGTATTGCCGCCGATGCGCAGCAACCGACGTTGGCGCTGCAAGCAGCGCAGCGCTGGATCCGTCAGGATCCGACATCGGTAGAGGCGCTCTTGGCCGCGGGCCACGCCGCGCTGGATTTGCATCAGGTCGCGGCTGCTGCGAATTATTTCAAAGCAGGGCTGCCGATGAATCACGGCGGTGTGGATGCCGCCTTCACCGAGATCGAGGCGGCGTTCGCGCAAACCGACAATGTCGCGGGTGCGCGGCAGGTCGCCGATCTGTTGACCGCACCGTATCCCGCATCTGCCGCCGCCTTGCGCTTGCGTGGCATGGGGCAGGCGAATGCCGATGATGCGCAAGCCGCCGCCGACACGTTGGCCAAGGCGCTCGCCATCAAGCCGGATGATGATTTGACCTGGATTCGTGCGCGCGCACTCGCGGCTGCCGAGCGGGGCGAAGAAGCGCTCGCGCTTGCCAACCACCAGGTCGATCTGCATGGCGATGGGGTGAACCGCCTCGAACATGCGAGCCTGCTGATCCTGTTGCGTCGTGAAGCGGCGGCGCAGGCCGAACTCGAGACGCTGATCGAAGACGAGCAGGTCAAACCACGTGCGCTGCGCTTGATGGGCCAGCTGCAGCTTCAGCAGGGAAATCTGGAAGCCGCCGACATCTGTTTCAACACTTTGTTGAAGAGTGGCCATTTCGTCGAGGATGCCTTTTATTATCTGGCGCGGGTGCACGAGCGCAGGCATGAGGACGAAGCGGCGCTGCGCTCCTACGCGCGCGTGACGGCCGGCGACAATGTGTTGTCGGCCATGCTGCGAGCCGCGGCACTGCTGCGCCGGAGTGGCGCGGTGTCGGAGTCGGATGAATTGCTCGACGGATTGATTGCGGATGCGCCGATGCGCGCGCCGCAGATCATCACCGCACGCGCGCAGCTCTACTTCGATGCGCACGAGGAGCCGCATGCGCTCAAGGTGTTGGACGCCGCCATCGTCGAGTATCCGGACAGCGTCGATCTGCGTTACAAGCGTGCTGAAATTCTCGAGCAGACGCAGAAGCTCGATGCCGCGGTCGCCGAATTGACAGCGTTGGAGCGCAAGCGTCCGAACGATCCGGCGGCGATGAATGCCTTGGGATATACGCTGGCGGATCATTCCTTGCAGCTGCGCCGCGCGCGCAGTTTGATCGAACGCGCGTATGCGCAGGCACCGCAAAATGCTGCAATCCGCGACAGTATGGGCTGGGTGCTGTTTCGTCAGGGGTCGAGCGCACAGGCATTGCTGCATCTGACGGCTGCGTTTCGAAGCGATCGTGGTGCGGAAACCGGGGCGCATCTGGGCGAAGTGTTGTGGGTGTTGAATCAGCGTGACGAAGCGCGCCTCGTCTGGGACAAGGCGCGCGCTGCCGATCCGGACGATCGCCTGCTGCGCGCCACGATCGCGCGCTTGAATGGAGCGCCGTAGAGTGTCGCGCGTCGTCGCTTTGCTGGCGTTGAGCGCGGCACTGTGCGCGTGCGTGACTGCGCCGGCGGTGATGCCTGCAAAAAAGGCGTGGCCCGAGCGCATGCAGGAATTGCAGGCCGCGCAGCGCTGGGATCTGCAAGGTCGTGCCGCTGGCGCGGTGGGCACGCAGGGCTGGCAGGCGAGTCTGGAATGGCGTCAGAGCGTGCAGCTCGCCGACGTGCGGCTTGCCGGTCCTTTGGGCGCCGGCGCCGTGGCGTTCAAACTCAGTCCGCAAGGCATGGAACTGAACGGCGCTGCGGTCAACACCGACCCCACTGTCTATTTGCAGGAACGCTTAGGGTTTACGCCACCGTTCGACAATCTGCGCTACTGGCTGTTGGGCGTTCCCAATCCGAATCAACCGTTTGAATTCACCGCCAATGCGCTGGATCGCGCCGCACAGATCACGCAGGACGGCTGGGTGATCGACTACGGCGATTACACGGGCAATGGCGCGGATTTATTGCCGAAGCGTTTCACTCTGCATCGCGATCAGGTGCGCGTGCGTGTAGCCGTGGATCATTGGAACCTGGAGCCGTGAGCGCTACGCCGGCTGCACTCGAAGCAGGCTTCTCGCGCTGGCCGGCGCCGGCCAAAATCAATCTGTTTCTGCATATTCTCGGACGCCGTGCCGACGGCTATCACGACTTGCAGACCTGCTTTCAATTCCTGGATTTTGGCGATGACATCGACCTGCGAACGCGTGCTGATGGCCGCATCGAGCGTCTCGCCGGATTGGACATCGCGCCGGAAGCGGACCTCGCGGTGCGTGCGGCGAAACTTCTGCAGTCGCATGCGCGTGTCACTCAGGGGGTCGATATTCGCGTGCACAAACGCATCCCCTCCGGGGCCGGTTTGGGCGGCGGAAGTTCCGATGCCGCAACCGTTCTGGTCGTCTTGAACCACCTGTGGCAGTTACACCTGTCCGATGAAGCGCTTCGGTCCTTGGGCTTAACGCTGGGCGCCGATGTACCGGTTTTTGTGGCAGGCCACTGCGCCTGGGCCGAAGGGGTGGGGGAAAGGCTGAAGTTTCTGACCGGGACTGAACGCCCGATCGAGAGTATCTACTTGATAATAAAGCCAAATTGCTCGGTCTCCAGCGCCGAAATCTTTCAGGCTCCTGAATTGACAAGGAATTCCCCGCCCATCACAATTCGCGGCTTCCTTGAGACAGGTGGACGCAACGACTGCACCATAACGGTGCGGGGTCGTTTCCCGCCTGTGGCAAGTGCCCTGGATTGGCTATCCCAGTTCGGCGAGGCACGGATGACCGGCACCGGCGCCTGTATTTTTCTGCCGGTCGACAGTGCGTTTCGCGGCGAAGAGATTCTGCAGCGCATGCCGCCGGAATGGACGGGCTTCGTGGCTCGGGGACTGAACGAATCGCCGCTGCGTGCGCATCG
>JANMXI010000241.1:0-6632 GCA_031394735.1 Pseudomonadota bacterium
GCGCCGATGCGATGGCGCGGGCCCGCAAGCAGCCTTGATTCACCCGGTCTTGGCAGCGGCGAAGTCGTTGCCGGACTCGATGCGGCAGGTACAACGCACGATCGTCCCACCATTCTTCGCTCTGCCGATCTCGACCCGCCCACCCAATGCACGCGCGCGGTACCGCATGATGCTCAAGCCCAGCCCTTCGGCCACCTGTTCCTTGTAGAAGCCCTGGCCATTGTCGGTCACCGTCAATTTCAAGGTGCCGGCAACATGATGCACGCGGATTCGAACCTGCGTTGCGTGCGAGTGTTTGGCGGCGTTGGAGAGCGCTTCCTGAATGATCCGGAACAAGGGTCCCGCAACCGGTTGCTCCAGGTCGAGTTGACTCAGATCGATGAGTGACAGAGTGACCGACAAGGACGTCGTCTTCTGAGTGGAGTCGGCCAGCCGGCGCAGCGCGCGTTCGAAATTGCCGGGTCCGGATTCGATCGGTGACAGGCCATGCGCGATGGCTCGAGTGGTCGCGACACATTCGCCTGCCAGCGTCGCCAGCGCCTCGAGTTCACGGCTGCTGGAAAGTTGATCGCCACTTTGGACGCTGCGTGCCAGTGCCGCCAACATCAGGGACAGCCCCGTCAGCTGTTGACCGAGCCCATCGTGCAAGTCCATCCCGATGCGATGCTGCTCGTGGCTGACCGCCGTCAGAATTTTTTGTTCGAGGATTCTCTGTTCGGTGACGTCCAACAAAATCACCAGATGGTCAGGGGTCGCTTCGCCGGCCAATGGTGCGGCGTATGCCAGCACCGTTCGATCCGACCCATCCTTGCAGCGGATGATCACTTCCATGGCTTCGAAGGGGCCATTGGTCTGCAAGGCGCGCTCGAGACGACCGGCCCAGGTTTCCTTGACCCATTGCCGATAGGCAGGATCCGGATAGGCATGCAGCCACCAATCAGCCAACGTGGGGATATCCGAGATCAGATAGCCGAAAGTGTTGACGCACTTCGAATTGAGAAAGGTGACATTGCCCTGATCATCGTTGAGCGCGAACGGAACCGGCGCCGCTTCGATGACCGAGCGCAATCGTAATTCGCTGTGCCGCAGGGCCTCTTCGCTTCGTTTGCGCGCATCGATGTCGACGCTGATGCCCACGACGCGCAGTGGCGCACCCGTTGCATCGCGCTCTACGACGCGGCCACGGTCCAGCAGCCACTTGTAAGTGCCGTCAGCCGTTTGCATGCGGAACTCGGTTTCGAAGAAGCCGGTGCTGTCGGCGATGTCACTGGAGAACACATGTTCGAATCCGGCAATGTCATCTGGGTGAATGCCGCTCAGCCAGGTCTCGGATCGCATTGTCGCCTGCGATTCGGTCAGTTGGTAGCCCAACGCGCGGTGCCAATGGACATTGCCAGTCACCCGATTGTTGGGGATGTCGTACTCCCACACGGGCAGCCGCGCCGCATTGATGGCAAGTTCGTATTGTTCCTTGGCATCAAGCACGGTCGCCATCCCTTGTCGTTGCTTCGATTGCACGCCGGATGAACACGGCGCCGCGACAGCTTAACCGAGTGTCAGGCGCCGTGCCCACACAAGACAATTCGCTACTTTGTCCTCGGGTGGAGTAAATTCCTGACATGGATCGACGTCATTTTATTCTGGCAACCACCGCCTCGCTGGCGCTACCGCCATTGGTGCGGGGCGCGACGCGCGCCGCAGTCGAGGACATGACCCTGGCCGACATCCAGGCTGCCTATGCCGATGGCCGCCTCACCGCTCGCCGCCTGACCCAGATGTATCTGCAGCGCATCGAGGCCCTGGACCGCAACGGTCCGCGATTGGGCGCGGTTCTTGAAATCAATCCCCGCGCGCTCGAAATTGCCGGTGAGCTGGATCAGGAGCGCGGCTCGAAGGGACCCCGCGGACCCCTGCACGGCATCCCGATTTTGATCAAGGACAATGTCGAAACGGCGGATCACATGATGACCACTGCCGGGTCGCTGGCGTTGGAGGGTTGGTATGCCCCGCAGGACGCGCCGCTGGTGGCACGATTGCGCGCGGCCGGCGCCGTGATTCTGGGCAAGACGAACCTGAGCGAGTGGGCCAATTTTCGGTCCACCCATTCGATCAGCGGCTGGAGCGGCAGGGGTGGCCAGACGCGCAATCCGTACGCGCCGGACCGCACCCCGTCGGGCTCGAGTTCAGGTTCCGCGGTGGCGGTCGCAGCGACGCTATGCGCCATGGCAGTGGGCACTGAAACCGATGGTTCGATCGTCAGTCCCGCCTCGATCAACGGCATCGTCGGACTGAAACCGACAGTGGGTCTCATCAGCCGCAGCGGCGTGGTGCCGATTTCCCATAGTCAGGACACGCCCGGACCGCTGACGCGCAGCGTACGCGATGCCGCCGTGATGCTCAGCGTCATGGCAGGTCCCGACCCTGCCGACGCGGCAACGTTGGCAGTGGGCAATCGATTTGAATCGGACTACTCGCAGTTCCTGAATACGGATGGGTTGCGTGGTGCCCGCCTTGGAGTCGCGCGCCGCTTTTTCGCAGGCTTCACGCCGCTCAACCACTTTTTGGATGCCTGCATCGCAACGCTGCGCCGCGCCGGCGCCATCATCGTCGACCCGGCAGACCTGCCGGCAAACGATGCGCTGGGTGCCGCCGAGTTCGAGGTGCTGCTGTATGAATTCAAGGCGGATTTGAACGCCTACCTGGCACGCCTCCCGGCAAATTTTCGCGTGCGATCGCTCGCCGACGTGATCCGCTTCAACGAGACCGAAGCGGCACGCGAAATGCCGCTGTTCGATCAGGAACTGTTGCATCAAGCCGAAGCCAAAGCCGGTTTGGACTCGAGCGCCTACAAGTCCGCGCGGGCAACCTGCCTGGCGGCAACTCGAGCCGGCGGCATCGATGCCGTGCTGTCCGAACACAAACTGGATGCGATCGTGACGCTCACCTCCGGACCTGCCTGGTTCATCGACCCGGTGAATGGCGATGCCAGCGACATCGGCGGTTGCTCGACGCCCGCGGCCGTTGCCGGCTACCCACACATCACCGTGCCGGCGGGGCTGTTTCGCGAACTGCCCGTCGGACTATCGTTTTTCGGCACGGCCTTCAGCGAACCAACGCTGCTCCGACTGGCGTCCGGATTCGAGCACGTCGCTCAAGGTCGCGTAGCGCCACGCATCGCAGCGTCGGCATCATTGTTCAACAGCCGCACTTCGCGCTGAGGCACCGGCAGCGCGATTCCATGCGTGCGCAGTGCGGCCGCGATGGCCACATTCAGTTCACCTTCGACGGGCCCAAAGTCGGTCACCGCCACCCACGGCTTGATCGCAATCAACACGGCCGAGTCTGCCAACTCACTGACTTGAATCACCGCAGCAGGATCTGACAACACGCGCGGGTTGGCCTTTACCAATTCCTGGATGATGGCCAGCGCTTTGGGCAGGTCGGACTCATAGGACACACCGACATGCAGTTCGCACTGCCGGATGCTTCCGTAGTTGTGCAGGATCTCGCCGACGATTTTGCGGTTCGGCACGACGATGCGCGAACGGTCTGCGTGAGTGAGCTGGGTGCTGAAAATGTTGATCGTCTCCACCCGGCCCTCGACGCCGACGATGGCGATGTATTCTCCGACACGATACGGCTTGGTGAAGATGATGGTCAGTCCCGCAACCACATTGCTCAGAACTCCCTGAGTGGCCAACGCAATGCCGGCGCCGGCGACGCCCAAGCCGGCGAGCAGGGGCAGCAATTCGACGCCGAGATTCTGCAGCGCCATGATGGCGAACAGCCCGACGATCAACACGCTGACGATGCGCGTGAACAACTGACGGACGGGCGGCTCCAGGTCGAACCGATGCAGCCCGAGCGCAACACGGCGCGAAATCGCCCGGCTGATGAACACGCCAGCGACCAGAATCAGTATCGCCGTGACCAGTTTTGGCCCAAATCGGATGGCCAGATCGAGCAACGTGCTGCGTGCCCGCTCCAGCGTGTCGACGTCAACGCTCATAAGACTCACCCTCTCCTGTCATTCCAACCTAACCGGTCTCTTCCTCAAGACACAATCGGCGTCACATTTTTCGCCGAGCGAGCCCTGTACCCTGCCGCGATATGTTCAAGCGCTATGTCCTGCCCGATCAACTCGCCGCGGAACGCGAATTCCTGCCCGCACAGGCCTGGTGGCAGTTTGAGCCCCGCTTCAACGTTGCGGCGCACCAGTATGTACCCGCCATCCGCGTTCACGACCGTCAATCCGAAGCCGTGATGATGCGCTGGGGACTGATCCCCTCCTGGGCTGAAGGCAAACCCGTTGGGGACCCGCCCACCTGCGTCGACGCCGAGCAAATTCAGGACTCGATTGCACATCAGGAACCCTGGCTTCACGGCAGGCGTTGCATCCTGCCCATCGCCGGATTCTATGTATGGCAGCTCCATCCGGAAAGGTATCGACAGCCCTACTTCGTGCATTTGACGACCCGTGCCGTGTTCGGCGTCGCCGCCATCTGGGACCGTTCGGTGAGCGAAGAGGACGATGTCATCGAAAGCTGTTCGGCCGTCTGTGTCGAGCCGAATGAATTGCTCGGCAACATCGGCAGTCCGCTGCAGCGAATGCCCGCCATTCTGCGGCGCAAGGATTACCAGACCTGGCTGCACGGCACTCCGGTTCAGGCGCAATCCGTATTGATGCCCTATCAACCCGACTGGATGCAAGCATATCCGGTGAGCCCACGCATCAACTCGACGGCGCCGGATGATGCCGGATTGATTCGCCCGGTCCACTGACGCGGCGCCTTCACGCCGGGTATCCCTCCAACGCCGCGGCACTTGCCTGAACTAAATCCCAGCCTTCCTGCACGTGTCGCCAGGTCGTGTAGGTCTGGCCGATCACGAAACGAATCACCACGCGCCCGCGATGGCTGGTCTTGGTCAGATATACTTTGCCGCTGTCATTGAGCTGCCGCAACAGACGTTCGTTCAACGCGTTCAATGCGACGGCACTGAGCGATGCATCGGGCGCATATCGAAAACTCAGCATGGCGAACCGCACCGGCGTGGTCAGCTCGAATCCGGGAGCCGCACCAATCAGCTCTGCCAGCCGCTCGGTCCAGGCAAGATGCTCGCGAATCTTCTGCCGCAGCCCTTCCGCACCGTAAGAACGCAACACGAACCATAACTTGAGCGCGCGAAATCGCCGACCGAGCGCGACGCTCCAATCACGATACTCGGGGGCCGCCTTGGAATTCTTCGATTCCAGATACACTGGTGTCAGCGACAAAGCGCCGGTCAACGCACCGGGGTCTCGCATATAGAACAACGAACAGTCGAAATTGGTGAACAGCCACTTGTGCGGATTGAACACGAAGCTGTCCGCGTACTCGATGCCGGCCAACTGCGCGCGCACTTCCGGCAGGATCAGCGCACTTCCGGCCCAGGCTGCATCCACATGCAGGTGAATATCTTCCGCCTGCGCGATGCGCCCGATCTCCTCGAGCGGATCGCATGCGCCCACACCGGTGGTTCCAAAGCAGGTGACGATACAGGCCGGCACATTCCCTGCGGCGCGATCCTGGCGGATCGCATCCAGCAATGCCTGCGGGTCCATTCCGTCGTCCTCCCGGGTGGCGATCTTGCACACATTGTCGGCGCCCACGCCGGCAATGCGGGCGCCCTTCTCCACCGAGGAATGCGCCTCGGCGGAGGCATAGACGATGAGCCGCGGCCCGCCGGCGAGTCCTGCGCGCGCGAAACGTCCCGCAGTCGCCCGGTTGCACGCGGCAATGATCGCGCAGAGCGTGGAGGCGGACGCGGAGTCTTGAATGGAGCCGACGAACGTGGCAGGCAGATCCATCATCATCTGCAGCCACTCAGTGACCCGAGCTTCCAGTTCCGTCGCCGCGGGCGAGGTCTCCCACAACATGCACTGTGCGCCGATCGTCGCCGTCAGCATTTCGGCCAATACCGACGGCGGACTGGAATTGGCGGTGAAATAAGCGAAGAACTTCGGATGCTGCCAATGAGTGATGCCGGGCATGATGGTCGACTTGAAGTCGGCGAAGATCGCATCCATCGACTCGGCGCGTTCCGGACACTGCTCGGCCAATTGATTCAGCACCTCACCCGGCTTCACCTGCGAGCGCACCGGATACTGTTCGACGCTGGTCAAGTAATCCGCCATCCAATCGGCAAAGGTGTGCGCATGCGCACGAAATTCTTCACTGTCCAAACTCTTCTCCTGATGCGCAGCGTTACGCGGGGATGCGCCGCCGGAATTTTGGCCGCCATACACCCAGCACGATATTGGCAAGCGCTACGGTCAGGATGATCCACAGCCCGCCCCATTCGGTGCGCAACACTTGCGCCAATTGCACCGGATCACCTTGCCCGGTGACGGCGAGCGTCGACAGCTCGACTGCATGGCGCGCACTGCCGACCACGGTCAACAAAGTTCCTTCGAACATTCTGACGCCGAGCAGCGCTTTGACCCACGCCCAGCCCGCGTCCATGTAGGCGCGATTGGCGGCGATGGCCAGCAGGCCGCTGATCAACATCAATACCAGGGACGGCACCAACAACCATTTGGTCAAGGCCAGTATTTCCTGTCGCAGCGCTGCGTATGCAACCAGCGATTGGGT
>JANMXI010000242.1:0-7776 GCA_031394735.1 Pseudomonadota bacterium
AGGCGAGAAGATCGGCGCCATCGAGGACATCGTCCTCGACAAGCTGTCCAACAATATCGTGTTTGCCGTGTGCGGCTTTGGTGGGTTCCTCGGTATGGGCGAAAAGTTTCACCCCGTACCCTGGTCCGCACTTAAATACGATGAGCGGCAGAGCGGTTATGTAGTCGGACTGTCAACCGAGCAATTGCGTGCAGCGCCGGCTGATTCAATTGCCGAGTTGGCGCGAAATGGCGGAACGGTTTATCGCGACCGCGCCTATAGCTATTACAAAGCGCCGAAATATTGGAGCTGAATGACGATCAGTTCGCACGAAACTCATTCGTAGCGATGCCGATGGGTAGAGGGGAGGGCAGGCTCTTTCGCCTGCTCTCCCAATTCGTACAATCGCCCCCAGTCGCCGCGGCGACTATTCCCCGCGATTCCCCGACAGCACATTGACGAGATGCTTTTCGCCGGGGGCGACGTAGGTGCTCTCGCGATAGGCGATCTTGTCGCGCACCTTGATCTCGACGGTATGCATCCCCGGCGCAACGTCGACCAGTTGAGGCTTGGTAGGCGAACCGTTCTCCGCGCTCGCCTGAACGCCGTCGATCAACAGGATCGAGCCCGCCGGTGCGCCATTGACCACCAGTTGCGTGGGGTCGACCGGAACAGGCTGTTTGTGGAACCAGCTATGGCTGTGCAACCAGCTGCACCCGGTCAGGAACACCACGGGAATCAGGTATAGACATTTCATTGGTGAACCATGCCACACCCGTCAAGTGTAGGGCAATGCCGTGCGGGCGCGGCGACAGGCTGCTCCCCGTGCTTCGTGACGAACGTCGCTAAAATAAAGCCTCGGTCTACTTCGTCACCGAACTTACGTAACGGTACGCCGGTATCGACTGCAGAAACGGCTCCGGTTCGAGAGCCGCTTGTCGAACCTTGCGCTCAGGGTTCTCATCGACAGGATCCGGATACCAAACCTCGGGCGGCACGTGATGCCGCCCCGTCGCATAGATCAACGGCAATTCAGCCGCCATCTGGACGCGACCTCTGCCACGCGCATCCAGGCGCGAATACACGATGTTCGCGCGGATGTTGTCGTAGTGAGGCCGCGTTAGGCCCAGAAACTTCTCTTCTCTTCGTAAGCCGGACAGCCGCGCGCGATCGGCCGCCGCGGCCGGCCCTTCCATCGTTATCAGCAGGGTGTACAGATCTTCGACGGATTTTCGATACACCGCGCGCGTGCGAGCGCGCGTGTAGCTGACCGAGACGGGCGGTGCGTTGAGAATCGGAATCTTGCGATACGCGGCCAGCAAGTTGACGTCGCTGCGCTGAATGTTGCGCAGGATCGCGCGAATGACCGGAATTGCCTTGGTGCCGCCGCCTTTTACGGGCACGCGGGTGCGAACGTTCTGCAGAGGAACGCAAACCTCTTTGAAGGCCGTCTTGGCGGCGTTCACAGCGGCCGCCCGCTTGACGACCTCCGCGGTCACACCCGCTATTCCCAAGCACACCACCGATGACCCGAGCGCATCCTCCATCGCGAAGTCGATGGTGGAGAACGCTGTGCAAATCTCCTGCACGGCCAGTCGCTCATCGGCGATTCCCTCGACGCTGACCCAGGCAGGTCGGTGCGCCAGCGCATCGACAAGGCGCGCAAGGCTCGATTCCACGGTGAGCAGTGCATGGGCGATACGGTGACGATGCGGTGTCAGTTCCACAGAACATGGGCTCGGCTAAGGGCGATCGTTCAATTATACATACCCCGTACAGTCGGTGCTCCGGTCTGTCTTTTGTGTGCTCCTTGACGTTTTGTTTACTCGGGATGCAGGTACCAATGAACTTGTACGGTGTATGTATAAATATAAATGCTGGAGACCCGCGTCACATATCCAAGCTCGCGTCCGGTTACCGCGTTGCCGAATCGTCCTCATGGCGATCGGCTCACTGGCGTTCACGGAATCGCGCGCCTATTCTTTGCCCCCGTCGATGATCGGATCGTCCAGGAGTCCAGCAAATGTCCGACGCCTTCTTTCAAAAAGTTTTCGGAGATTCGGAACCGGGGCATCTGGGCAGTGGCTGGATCAGCGGCGTGGGATCCGTGTTCTTTGGAATGCTCGGCCTGGGTGGCGTTCTGTGCCTGCATTTTCCAGCGCTGCTGACGCTGCCGGATGCCCGTGCGCACTATCCCATCACGATCATCCGGCTCCTCATCCAAGGCATGATCGTGACCGCTCTGGTGATGGGCGCGATCTCCGCAGTTTTTCGGCAGCGCAAGGTGCTGGCCCTGACCGGCATTGCTCTGGGTCTGCTCGCCGCGCTGCTCGGTGGCGGTAGCACGCCGTTGCCGGAGGAAGTCCGGTCGAGCGTTGGCCTCGGCTTTGACTGGTTTCTGCTGGATCTGTTGGTGATGACGATTGTCTTCGTGCCGGTGGAGCGGTTCTGGCCCCTTCATCCGGAGCAAAAGACCTTTCGGCCCGAGTGGACGACGGACTACTTTTATTTCATCGTCACGCACCTACCTGCGCAATTGATCACGTTCGTGATGTTGCTGCCAGCCGCGGTCGCCACGCGATGGCTGGCCATTCCTTCGCTCATGCATGCGGTAGGAAGCCTGCCCTTCATCGTGCAATTGCCGCTCGCCATCGTGGTGGCGGACCTGGCGCAATACGCAACGCATCGCGCCTTTCACAAGATCCCCTTGCTGTGGCGCTTTCATTCCATCCACCATTCCATCAAGACCATGGATTGGATCGCCGGCTCGCGCTCACATTTTGTCGACATCCTGCTGACGCGTAGTCTGATTCTCATCCCGATGACATTGTGCGGGTTCTCGCAGAGCGCGATGGCCGGGTACCTGGTCTTCGTTTCCTTCCACGCCACGTTCTGCCACACCGATTTTCGTCCGCGTACGAGATGGCTGGAGCCGTACTTCGTGACGGTGCGCTATCACCATTGGCATCACGCGGCGGATCGGGAAGCCGCCGACGTGAACTTCGCCATCCATCTGCCGTTCATCGATCGTCTGTTCGGAACTTACCATCTCCCCAAAGACGCATGGCCGGAGCGCTACGGCCTGATCAACAGTTCGGTTCCGGCAGGTTTCTTCGCCCAGTTCGTCGCGCCGTTCACGCGCAAGTAGGCGCTCGGCTTCAGACGGCAACTTCCGTCAACTGTAGATCGACCGGGCGATTCGTGCCGGTCTTGGACGGTTTGACCAACCCCAAGGCGCTCATGATTCGAACGGTGGCATAGCCGAAATCGAATTCAGACGAATCGTGAGTGGTTCGCAGCAGGTGCGGATAGTGATGGTGGTTGTTCTGCCAGCATGCGCTGAAGGTTGCCATCACCGGCAACCAGTCGCCGACGTTCATCGCATTGTCGCGCGCGTCGTCATAGCGCCGCGTGCCGAACCGTCGATCGTGGGTCCAGTAGTTCTGCACCATGTTCACCCAGAGCGCAAATACACGCACACCCAGCCAGACGCCGATGGCAAAGGTCCAGTCTCGAACGAACCACCAGAGAAGGCCGCAGCTCAAGATCGGAGACACGAGCATGAACAGCGGATGCGACACTAACCGGAACGGCCATGTCTTGAGAATGGCATCGTTCGCCACCTGGGCATTGCACGGGTAGGGGAACAGACACAGGCACAACGTTTTCCAAAAGCCGTCCGCTGCAAGCTTGTTGGGATCCCCTTCATGGTCGGCAAACTCATGATGAAGCCGGTGGCGATTGACCCAGCTCACCGGGTCGACATAGACGCCCACCGTGTTGTTGATGAGCGTTACCGTCTTCATGAACCAGGGCTTGTAATCCAGGGCGCGGTGCGCGATCCCTAAGTGGATCATGTCGGAAAGGTACAGTCCGCCCAGGAACCAGGAGATCAGCAAGTAACCGCATCCGATCACGATCCCCCACCACGGTCCGAGCCAGGCTGGCGCCAGAACCGCTGACAACAGAACCTGAAAGAGAAGCGTCGCGAAGCCGACCAGATTGTAGGTTTTCATTGTTTACATTTTTGCATCGGATCCGAAATTCGTCGAGCGTTTCCTCGACTCCAACGCTTTTGCGGATTGCAACGCAGGCGTTTGCGATTGAAGTATCCTGACACTGGGCTGGGATGAAACGGGAGCGGTCAATGGCGCGGGTGTTGCAGAAGTCGCTGAGCAGGAGAAGTTTTCTGTCCTACGGCGCAGCCGGGCTATTGGCCGCCACGGTGCGTCCAGGCCGCGCCAGACCATCGATGAGCATCCCCACGGTCGATCGACTGGTCCTCACCAGCGTCATCGACAATGCCACTTTCGGACCGTTTCTCGACAACCTGACTCTTCCCGGTATGCGCGTGATACGTGCCGGAAACGGCCTGAAGGCCGGCTACACCCGCATGTCCCCGCATACCTTGATGGCAGAGTTTGGCTTGTCGGTGTTGGCGGAATCTTCTCGAGGCAATCAGAACCGCACGGTGCTGGTTGATTTTGGCTACTCGGCCGAGGTCATGAAGAACAATCTGATGCTGCTGAGTATCGATCCTGCCAACATCGATGCCGCTGTCCTCAGTCATGGGCATCTGGATCATTACGGTGGGTTCCCCGGCGTGTTCGGTGAAACGGCGACGGGTCCGCGCCGGGTGCCACTCACCGTGGGCGGAGAGGAAACATTTTGTGAACGGGTGGCGCAAATCGGCACACCGCCACCCGTCATGGGCACGCTCGATCGGGAAGGCTTGAAGCGCGCCGGATTCACGGTGCAGATCAAGCCCGAGCCCGCCGTGATTGCCGATCACGCCTTTACCACCGGCATCATCCCGTTGCAGAGCACTGAACGCGCTGCCATTCCCACCCAAATGCGACCCGGCGTGGGTTGCGACCGTACCCTGCTATCCGCAGCAAAGCGCGATGCGGTTCAGATCGCCGACGACGGCGAGCATGAACTGGCCACCTGCTATGTGGTCAAAGCTCTGGGTCTGGTGGTGATCGCCTCCTGCAGTCATCGCGGTGTGCTGAATTCCGTGCGACGCGCGCAGGCCATCTCGGGCGTCGACAAAGTACACGCGGTGCTGGGCGGGTTTCACCTGGTCAAACCCAGAACCGAGGACGAAGCGCGCAACACGGTCGCGGAATTCGTCAAGATCGATCCGACCTACATCATTCCGATGCACTGCAGCGGCGAAGTGTTCATTGCGGAGGCCCTGCGCGTAATGCCGCAGAAGCTGATCAGATCCTATGTAGGGTCCCGATTCGAGTTCGCCGTTTCTTGAATTCTCATAAGGTAGCCACATGATCCTGAACTTCGAAGACACACACTGGAGTGGCCATGCCAACCTACCAAAAGACTCCTGACGCCGTTGCCAAACTCTCGCCCGAGCAATTTCGGGTCACGCAGGAAAGCGCCACGGAGCGCCCGGGAACCGGCGCGTATTTGAGCAACAAAGAACCCGGCATCTACGTCGACATCGTATCGGGGGAGCCGCTGTTTGCATCGTCGGACAAGTTCGACTCTGGTTGCGGTTGGCCCAGCTTCACCAAACCCATCGAGCCTGCCTACGTCACTGAGTTGCGCGATATCACGCACGGCATGGTGCGTACCGAAGTGCGCTCCAAGCACGGTGACAGTCATCTCGGGCACGTGTTTCCTGACGGCCCCCGGGATCGTGGCGGCCTACGCTACTGCATCAACTCCGCCTCCTTGCGTTTCATTCATCGCAAGGACATGGCCGCGGAAGGCTACGCAGACTATTTACCGCAGGTGGAGGACATCCGATGACCGACGAACGCGCGGTACTGGCCGGCGGCTGCTTTTGGGGCATGCAACAGCTCATTCGTCGCTATGACGGCGTTGTGTCGACGCGCGTCGGGTATACCGGCGGCGAAGTTCCCAACGCTACCTATCGCAATCACGGCAACCACGCCGAGGCGATCGAGATCCTCTTTGATCCGGCCAAGCTCAGCTTTCGGCAAATTCTAGAATTCTTTTTCCAGATCCACGACCCCACCACGCGCGACCGGCAAGGTAACGATCGGGGAGCCAGCTATCGCTCGGCCATCTTCTACACCAGCGCTGACCAGAAGCGCATTGCAGAAGAAACCATCGCCGCGGTCGACGCCTCAGGCGTTTGGCCGGGGAAAGTGGTGACCGAGGTGGTGCCGGCGCGCGAATTTTGGGAGGCCGAGCCCGAGCATCAGGATTATCTTGAGCGCTATCCCAATGGCTACACCTGTCACTACGTCCGGCCAACCTGGAAGCTGCGATAGCAATCGCCCTTGAAGGCCTACGACACGGTTCGATACGCGTGTGAATCTGCCCTCGGAGTGAGCGAGTTCAAGCGCGTACTGGAGGAATCTGGATTGGGAACGACGCGACCCGTCAGCGACGAGGCGCGATTGAGTCAAATGCTGTCGGAGTCGAACCTGATCATCACCGCCCGATTGGATTGGACCGACAATCCCGTGGGCGGCATTCCGCTGGGCGGCACTCCGCTGGTAGGCGTGGCGCGCTGTCTCACGGATTTTTCCTGGTGCTGCTACGTGTCGGAGCTGGCCGTGTCCGCATCGTCGCAAGGATTGGGCATCGGCAAAGGGCTGCTCGATGCCCTCCGGCGCGAGTTGGGACCTGCTGTGAGCGTCATACTCGTCTCCGTGCCGGATGCCGTCGGGTTCTATAAAAAATCCGACATGGCGACGATGCCGAACGCCTTTTGCTTCCAGCGCGAGCGCTAAAGAGTCATGCGCGCAAAAAAACTGACTGCAACGACGCGGGCTCACGGGATACCGTCCAGCGGCGTGCCTCCTTGCTCCCATCGGCCCCCCTGCGCCGCCTGTCCTCGGTTCAATGAACCGGGCATCGCGCCCGTCGTACAGGACAGACTCAATGCGCTTGCGCATGCGCATGGGTTGCCCTCGGTCGTCACGGTCTCTGGCAATCCCAATGGATTCCGGCTGCGCGCACGACTGGCGATTCGCGGCCGTCTGGGCTCGCCGAAGCTGGGTCTGTTTGAGCTGGGCACTCACCAAGTGGTGCACATTCCGAATTGTGTCATTCAGCATCCCTTGATCAATCGTGTCGCCGGCATCGTGCGCCGCGCGCTCGTCGAAGCCAGAGTGACTTGCTACTCGGACAAGGCTCACCTGGGTCTTGCGCGCTATTTGCAAGTCGTGGTGGAGCGCCGTTCGCAAACCGCACAGGTGGTACTGGTGGGGAACAGCGCGACAGCGGAACCGTTTGCTGAGTGCTTCGAATTGATCCGTCAAAGGCTCGGGCCTGAATTGCACAGCCTGTGGTTCAGTGCCCAAACGGAGCGTTCCAATTCGATTCTCGGTCCCGAATTCCACGCACACTGTGGGCCGGCCAGCGTGATCGAGAGCTTCGGCGGGGCCGAGGTGCGCTATCCGCCCGGCGCGTTCGGTCAGAGCAATCTGGAAATCGCGCAGCAGCTCATCGACCATGTGCGCGAGCAAATCCCGCACGGCGCGAAGGTTGCGGAATTTTATGCAGGCGTGGGCGCCATCGGATTGTCGGTGTTGCCGCGCGTCAGCGATCTTCACCTGAATGAATTGAGCCCGCATTCCTTGTACGGACTGGCGCTGGGACTCGCAGGGCTCGACGATGCCGACCGGAGCAAGGTAGACGTCTTTCCGGGGGCCGCAGGCGAGGCGCTCATGGCCACGGAGGGCGCTCAGGTGGTCATTGCCGATCCGCCTCGAAAAGGTCTCGACAGCGAGCTGACCCGCCATCTCAGCAGTCACCCGCCGGAGCGGTTTCTCTACGTCAGTTGTGGACTCGACTCCTTCC
>JANMXI010000243.1:0-2812 GCA_031394735.1 Pseudomonadota bacterium
GGCGCCGATTGACCGCCTACTCGCGCCCTTGAACCGGTCGCTCAATCGGCAGACGGACAGTGTTGTTGCAGGTATAGGCCACATAGGCGTGTCCAAATCGGCGCATGTAACTTGCGAAAACGCCGCCACTGCAATTGCGCAATTCCTCGCGAAGTCGTGCTTCAGAAATGGTCAACGGCAGGTGCAAGAATCCAATCAGCTTGCGCCGAAACTGTTTCAGTTCAGCGACCTCATCACAATGATCCACAGCGACACTCCCGCGATTTGCAGCCGACGATGATGATGCCGACCGCTGGGATTGAACGCACCGGGACAGCTCGCCGTCCCGGCGTCAGGATATTCCTACTCGGGATCAGTGATACGCGGCCTGTTTGCGCAGTACCGCGCCTGGATGCTTGCCGGTGGGTTGCCCGTGGTCGATGACCCATTCGCCCGCAACCATGACGCTCGGTATGCCCAGCGGCGTGGCTTCGGGCTTTTCAATCGTCGCGCGGTCAATGACAGTCGCCGGATCGAAGATGACGAGGTCCGCCACATACCCCCTTGCGATGCGCCCTCGGTCCTTGAGCTGCAATTGAGCGGCCGACAGGCCGGTCATTTTATAGATGGCCTTTTCGAGCGGCAGCACTTTTTCATCGCGCACATAGTGGCCGAGGATGCGCGGAAAGGTACCGGCACCGCGCGGATGAGCGCCGTGCAATTCACCGTCGCTGCAAAACATGATTTGTGGTTGGGCGATGAACCAGCGCACGTCATCCTCGCTCATGCTGGTCGCGATGATGTCCTCCATCTGCACGTCCGAAGTCACTTCGGCAATCGTCGCTTTGACGATGCGCATATACGCCGCGACCGGGGTAACCTTCCAGATGTCGGCAATCTGTTGCAACGACTTGCCTGCCACCGCCGGTTCGGGCGTGTAATGCGCGAGGAGGATGGCCGATGCACCGCCGTTGTCGGATAATGCGGCGGCGACTTTGACCGGATTGTAGAAGTCACGGTCGGGCACGATCACGCGAATCGTGGAATGCCAATACGTGTAGGGGTACACGTCCGCCATCAAGTTCACGTGATCTCGTTTGGCCGCTGCGAAATAGGCCGGCACGCGCTTCGCGGCCAAATGCCAAGTCGCAGTAGCGCCCAACTTGATGTGCGTGATCTCCACTGGAATCTTCGCTTCGCGGCCAATGCGCAAAATCTCATCCCAGGAGTCAAATACCTTGTTGGCTTCATCGCGCACGTGGCTGATGTAAAAGCCGCCGGCCGCGGCGGCAACCTTGGACAGCGCGATCACCTCTTCCGTGGTGGCGAAATGGGCTTGTTCGTATTCCAGTCCGGTGGAAATGCCGAAGGCGCCGGATTTGAGTTCGTCGGCCAGCACGACTTTCATTTTCGACAACTCCGCCGCAGTCGAGGGCCGGAATAGGTCCGTGCCCATGATCTGTTCACGCACCGTGGCATGGCCGACCATGCTCGCAACGTTGACTGCAGGGGGTGTTCGGGTCAATTGGTCAAAATAATTCCGCAACGGAAAATGCGACTCGCCGTCCTGACCGACGAAAATGGTGGTGATGCCCTGGCGTGTGATGGTCGCCGCGGTCAAATCCTCGAGCAGACCTTGGTCGGCATGCGTGTGCATGTCGATGAAGCCCGGCGCCAAGGCAAGGCCGTGCTCATCGCGCACGGTTTCGCCCGGCAATGGCGCCAGATGCGGAGCCAGCGCGACGATGCGATTGCCGTGAATGCGGACATCGCTGACGAAGGGCGGTCCGCCGGTGCCGTCATAGACGGTGAGGTTCTGCAATAAAACATCCGCCGCCCGCAGCGGCGCGACCAGAATTAGCAATCCTGCACCCATCCAAGCGCCCCAGGCGCCGGACCGCCTCACGAAGCCACCTCCGGGTAGGGACGCCCGTCGCGATGCGCGTAGCCGGCGCGATCCTTCACTGCATGCAGATCGATATCGGGGTAATACGCTTCGTCCTCCGCGGTGTGACGCGAGCCGATTTCCAGAAACATGGCTTCTTCAGCGCTGCGATTCTGCACGTGATGACCGTCTGCGACGCCGGACTTGAAGCCGGCGCAATCCCCGGCGCGCAGCGTTTCTTCGCCGGCATCGGTCACCAGTATCACTTCACCTTGCAGCACGTAGATGAATTCGTCTTCCACTGTGTGCCAGTGACGTTGACTGGACCACGCCCCTGGAGGCAGCCGCGTCAAGTTCACACCGAATTGCGTCAGGTCAGCGGCATCGCCCAGCCGCCTGCGCAAGCGTTGCTGACAGGGCTCATGGAAGGGTGGTGGGTACTTGGATCCCAGGACGGAGGGCAGGGCGGCAATGTCGATGCGTTTTGGCATGGCGATTTTTCCGTTGCGGTGCAGACGCGTATTGTGTCACACGTCAGTACCACAACGGATTAACCCATAGGCCTGGCGCGCGCCCCGATCACCGGTCGGACAACCGCCAGACGATGGGCATCGAGACCGTGGATTCCACCGGTCGTCCATCCGTTGTCGCCGGAATCATTCGTTGATCTCGCACCGCGTCGATGCAGGCCTGATCCAGCAACGAAAAACCGCTGCTCGATTTCAAGGTGGCCTCACGTACCCGCCCATCGGCCGCCACCGTCATGTTCACCACGCAGCGGCCTTCCTGTTCACCGCGCACTGCACCGTCCGGGTAATGTTCACGTCCGATCTTCAAGGGATGGCGTGGATCCATGCGTATTGCCGTGCTCGCGCGCGGGGGCGGAGTGGGCTGGGAGCTCGTCATCGGTCCCATGGTCGTGGTGTCCCGAATGCCGTTGTCGTCGGT
>JANMXI010000244.1:0-1806 GCA_031394735.1 Pseudomonadota bacterium
CGCGTCGGCCTTGCTCGCGCTCTTTCTCCTATAGCTTTCTTTCGGCATGATCAGAAAGGCTATGGATTGGTCGTACGGTTTTCACACAACGTTTGGCTTGTAACGTTTCACACGGAAGAACTACCCAGCGATCAGGGAAAAGGATTCTCCAGCGATAGTCATGGGTATGTGGAACTCTTGGTAGATCGGGGTGCGCCATCACCACGAGTCCTGGAATCTGCATCATACTTTTTTGATGTAACGGGCCTAGAATTTTTGACTCCCCCTGTCCTGGTGTGTGGCTGCATCGTGGTTTTATATATCATAGGCGGTGGGCTATTTGCCGTGCTGCTCGCAATTCGAAGGCTACGGCGGGATGCGTAGTGAAAATGTGGGGGCTTGGAGGACGAAAAGAGCCAGGCCCCCTCTTTCCGGAAGCCCCCCCTTATAGACACTCGCACAGCGGCCTCTCGGGCTGAAGCGCCGACCGCGCGCCGCTCCCCGATCACACCCCGCTGACTCCTCGCCGTCTCGTTCCCGCACCACGCCGGCCCCCCGGCGCCGCCGCCCCTCAAGCGACCTGTTTCCCCTGGACCTTTCGCTTGAACTGTCCGCGCTCGATGAAGGCATCGACGAGTGTTAGCACCTGGCGCTTCTCGGCGACATCGAGTTTCTCCAGGGCGAGCAGACGGCGGCGCAAGGGGAAAAACGTGGTGTCAGGTCTTGCACGAACACATTCCCTGACAGTTGATTGCCAACCGTACTCAGTTCCGATCGGCCGGGATCGTTGCAAGCACCGAGGGTATTGCGCCGGCGCGTCCAGTGGGTCAAGGCAGCAGATCGCCGGACGATACTTGTGGGCAGGTGCATGCTGGCGTCGCCGACGTACCGATCCGATGTTCACGCCAGCACTTTGAGGCCGTGCTTCTCCACCACGGCCAGAAGCTTCAGGGCCATGCCGCTCGGACGCTTGGTTCCTGCCTCCCACTTCTGCACCGTGGACTCGCTGGTGTTCAGGAAGCGCGCGAACACCGGCTGGCTGACGTGCGTGCCATCTCGAATGCGTTTGACCTCTTCAGGAGCGGTCTCCACCGGCGCCCAAGGCAAGACTCGTCGAAATCGCGCTTGGTCGCCTTGTCGATGGTCCCGGAACGATGCAGTCCCCGTGCGGCGCTGTGGATGGCCTCGAAGGTCTCGCTCTTGAACCTGGCTTTACTCGTCATCGGATAGCTCCAGTAAGTCACGCTGACTCAGCGCGGATGCCAACTCGGCTTCCGTCATGCGGCCGTAAGCCTGCGCAAGCTTCTTGAACGTCGCGAGCTCATCGCAAAAAGCGCAGGGGCAGATCTCGCACGAAAACATGCTCCGGACGATTGAGACCGCCCCGGCACGGCAAACTCTCCTGCCTGTCCTTCAGCACTGATACATGTGGGCAACACGGTGTCGATCGCCTACGACACCGACGGCAACCTCACCAGCTTCACCGACTCTCGCGGTGGTATCGCCGCCTTCGGCCGCGACCATCGCAACCGGCGGACCAGCCGCACCGCAGGAGGGAAGTGGCGAGGTGAGAGTCACGGCCGACTTGATTGGCGCTATCGTTTTCGGTAGATTGATAGCAACGCAGTCAGTCTACGGAGGACGCCATCATGGCCGCCGTCACCATTCGCAACCTCTCCGAGGAGGCGCATCGCGCCCTCAAAGTCCGCGCGGCGCAACACAATCGCAGCGCGGAAGCGGAAATGCGCGCCATTCTGGAGGCCGCCGTGCGCCCCGAGGGCCGGTTGCGCGTCGGCACGGCCCTCTCGGAGATGAGCCAGAAGATCG
>JANMXI010000245.1:0-1763 GCA_031394735.1 Pseudomonadota bacterium
CCGGATCGGCATGCAATATTGATGGTGTGGACGACCCCCTCACACCATCTGGCACAATTGATGCCGCGAGCGGACGTCGTCCACACCATCAGAATTGCGCATTCGTGCGCTTGGCCTTAGAAGAGGCTTATGCTGCAAACATTCGAATCGTCCGCCGATCCCTTGCTCGGACCTCCGCGCGTCAAAGCCCTACGCGCGCTGATGAGCGACGCGGGCATCCAGGCGTTGCTCGTTCCTCGAAGCGATGAATATCAGGGCGAATACGTCCCGCCTTCGGCCGAGCGGTTGAAATGGTTGACGGGCTTCTCCGGGTCTGCCGGGCTAGCCATTATCGCTGCCAAGTTCGCGGCACTGGCTACTGATGGCCGCTACACGATCCAGGCGCAAGCCCAGGTGCATGGCGCGACATTCGAGATCATCGACAGCAACGAGCGACCGTGGCTCCTATGGCTGGTAAGCAAACTGCCCAATGGCGGCACCATCGGGTTCGACCCGCGTCTGCACACGTCGCAGTCGATCAGCGCGCTGAAATCAGAGGCTGACACGCACGGTTTCGTCCTGAAAGCGATGTCGCAGAATTTGGTCGATCGTGCATGGGGCCGTACTCGGCCTGCCCCACCGATTGGCGCGATTGCGGTGCAACCGCTTGCACTGGCGGGCGTCGCTGCCGAAACCAAGATTGCCGACATCCAGCGCTTGCTCAAGACCGAGCAGCAGCAGGCGCTGGTGTTAACGATGCCGGACAGCATTTCGTGGCTGTTCAATATTCGCGGCAGCGACGTGCCGCACAATCCGGTGGTGCTGGCGTTTGCCATCGTGCCCGTGCAGGGCAAGCCGGAGTTGTTCGTCGACTTAGCGAAACTGACGGTGGACAGCAAGAAACATCTCGCCACGCTCGCAAAACTATCTCCGGTCGATGACCTTGGTACTCGTCTACGCGAACTGAAGGCGGAAAAGGATCGCAAGGTGCGCGTTGATCCGGCGACGGCATCGGCGTGGGTCGTCAACGCGCTCGGCTCCAACGCAGAGCACGGCAGTGATCCGTGCATCTTGCCGAAAGCCCGAAAAAACAAAGCGGAACTTGACGGCGCGCGAGCAGCGCATGTGCGCGATGGCGTGGCGATCGTGCGGTTTCTGGCGTGGCTCGACGGGGAAGCATCGAGCAATTCGCTCGATGAAATCCGCATTGTGGAACGGCTCGAAGCGTTCCGTTCCGCGACCGGCGCACTTAAGGATCTGTCGTTCGGCACCATCGCCGGCTCCGGCCCGAACGGAGCATTGCCGCATTATCGTGTGTCCAAGGATAGCAATCGCCTGCTGCAGCAGGGCGAGATGATCGTCATTGACAGCGGTGGCCAATATCAGGACGGCACGACGGACATCACCCGCACGGTCGCCATCGGCGCGCCGAGCCAGGAAATGCGGCAGCGCTTCACGCAGGTGCTGAAGGGCCATATCGCGATTGCCACGGCGCGCTTTCCGTCAGGCACCCGCGGCGTACAACTCGATACTTTGGCGCGATATCATCTGTGGCAAGCAGGTCTGGATTTCGATCACGGCACGGGACACGGCGTCGGCAGTTTCCTGTCGGTGCACGAAGGTCCGCAATCGATTTCCAAGCGCGGAATGGCAGTACTGGAGCCCGGGATGATCTGCTCGAACGAGCCCGGATATTATAAAGAGGGCGCATATGGCATCCGCATCGAAAATCTGGAAATCGTCACGCCGGCGGCAGCCGTTGCTGGTGGCGACCGTCCAATGAT
>JANMXI010000246.1:0-18198 GCA_031394735.1 Pseudomonadota bacterium
CGCGAAATTGCTGTTCATCAGCTTGATGCGCGACAGATCCGTGTTTGGAAAATCCGGGTGGTAGATCAGCCCCTGCATGATGGTGACAAAACTGGGATAGGTGATGGTTACCTGGTAGTCCGTCAGCATCCGCAGGGCGACTCCGGGATCGAAGTAGCCCATGGTCAGATATGTGCCGCCGACATCGAAGATCGCCAGCATCGGCAGCACCGAGGCGATGTGGAACATCGGCAGCGGTGACCACAGTTTGTCGTCGTGCGTCAGGCGATAGCGATGACGGCCCAGTGCGATGCTGTTGCGCACCTGCGCTTCATGGGTGATGAGGCAGCCTTTCGGATTCGCTGTCGTTCCGGAGGTGTACAGCATCATCCCGACGTCGCGCACGCGGACGCGCAGTCGCGTCTTGTGAACCTCGATCTCCGGTTGCTGCAGCGCGCAGGCTTCGTAGTCACGTTGCGAGATGAAGCCGTGCGGCTCCGACCGACCCATCAGCACCAGATTGCGCAGGCGTGGCGCGGTGGCGATTTTCAGATTGCGCGGATCCTGGTTGCCGCTCAATCCCGGCAATGCGGTATTCAGGCGTTCCACGAAATTCACCTGGTCGGCCACCGCATCAGTGGTCACCACGCTCACCAGGTCGCCGTTCTCCAGCACATAGGCGAGCTCGCTCGCCTTGTAGCGCGCGTTGATCGGCACGGCAACGCCGCCGCAGAGCGCGATCGCGAAGAACACCTCGACGAACTCGGCGCAGGTGTGCATGAGAATGCCGACGTGATCGCGCGGTTTGACCCCGATGGCTTGCAGGCTGCGCGCGCGCCACAATGCGCGCGTGGCGAGTTCCTGATAGGTGAGCTTGCTGTCCGGAAACACCAGCGCGAGTGTGTCGGGGAAGCGGTCCGCCGCATTCAGCAGCAGGTCGCCGATGGTGGTCACCTGGATGCGCAGGCGCGCCAGGTCTTCGCCGGCATACGGCACGAAACCAATGTCCGAATTCTTGTTCACTGTATCCCCTTCAACCATAGCCGCCAGCGCTTAGGAACTTATCACCGCTCGCCATAAATAACAAACAGTCAGTCCGGTTTGTTTTTGGTCGGGAAGTTTGTTGCTCAAATCGATGGACTTGCTCGACTTGGAGCGGCGCGACGCGTTATACATTGATGGCATTCGCTGTTCGGAGAGTTCACTTGTCGATTCACGTCGCGCTCAACCACATTACGCAGTATCGCTACGATCGTCCGGTCAATCTGGGCCCTCAAGTGGTGCGTCTGCGTCCGGCGCCCCATTGTCGCACACGGATTCTGTCGTATTCGTTGAAGGTCGAGCCGGTCGAGCATTTCGTCAACTGGCAGCAGGACCCGCAATCCAGTTACCTGGCGCGACTGGTGTTCGAAAAGCCCACTCGCGAGTTGAAGATCACCGTCGATCTGGTCGCCGAGATGGCGGTTCTGAACCCCTTCGATTTCTTTCTCGATGAGTATGCGCAGAGCTTCCCATTCCAGTACCAGGTGCAGGATCGGCGCGAACTCACGCCGTATCTGGTCAAACCGCCGGCGACCCCGTTGGTGGCGCAATATCTGGCGCAATATCGGGTGTACCCACCGCCGCCGCCCCAGCGCAGCATCGATTTCCTGGTTGAACTGAACCGGCGTCTGGCCGCCGACATCCGCTATCTGATCCGGCTCGAGCCCGGCGTGCAATTGCCCGAAGAGACCTTGGCGAAGGCCTCCGGTTCATGCCGTGATTCGGCGGCGTTGCTGGTCAACTTGCTGCGCCATCTGGGTCTGGCCGCGCGATTCGTGTCCGGCTACCTGATTCAACTCGTGGCCGACGTGAAGTCCTTGGACGGGCCGACCGGTCCGAGTTCCGACTTCACCGACCTGCACGCCTGGTGCGAAGTGTATTTGCCGGGCGCCGGCTGGATCGGTCTGGACCCTACGTCGGGTCTGCTTGCCGGCGAAGGACACATTCCGCTGGCATGCTCACCGGAACCTGCCACGGCTGCGCCGATCACCGGCGCCGTGGACGAGTGCGAAACGCAGTTCGAACATAGCATGAGCGTGCAGCGCATCTGGGAAGCACCCCGCGTCACCAAGCCTTACAGCGATGCGCAGTGGAGTGACATCGTGCGCACCGGCGCGTTGGTGGACGCGCGCCTGTCGGCAGGCGATGTCCGACTGACCATGGGAGGCGAACCCACCTTTGTCGCCACGGGCGGTGCGGACGAACCGGAATGGAACACGGCCGCGCTCGGTCCCACCAAGCGCCTGCGCGCGGCGAGGTTGTTTCACCGGCTGAAGGACAAATATGCGCCGTTGGGCCTGGCGCATTTCGGTCAGGGCAAATGGTATCCGGGCGAGCAATTGCCACGGTGGTCGTTGAATTGCTTCTGGCGCAAGGACGGCGAGCCGGTGTGGACGCAGCCTGATCTGGTTGCGGATGAAAACCAGCCCGGCACAGCGGACAGCGACAAGGGAGCGACATTCCTGGCGCGGGTGGCGTTGGAACTCGGGCTGGACCCTCAGTTCGTTTTTCCTGCATTCGAAGATGCCTTTTATTATCTGTGGCGTGAGCGCCAGCTTCCCGCCAACCTCGATCCGTTTGAGGCGAAGCTGAAGGACCCGCTCGAACGTGAGCGACTGGCCAAGGTATTCGAGCAGGGACTCGACGCGGTCATCGGTCATGTTCTGCCCGTGGCGCGCACCGCGGCCGGCACTATCTGGAAAACTGGCCCGTGGTATTTGCGGCGCGAACGCTGCTATCTGATCCCCGGCGACTCGCCGATTGGTTACCGGCTGCCACTGGATTCACAGCCCTGGGTCGCCGAGGTCGATTTTCCGTTCGTGCACGCGCCGGATCCGACGCAGAATTTTGCGGCCCTGCCCAAACTCGTGCAGATCCGACAGCAGCTGCGCGGTCATGCCGTGTCGGCGGCGGCAGCAGGCGACCCGGCGGCCGGCGACCCGGCGATTGATGCGCCTCTGCCGCCACCGCCGCACGCGGCGGTGACTGCTGCGCAGTCCGCGGAAGTTGCGCGCACTTCAATGTGCGCTCAGGCGCGTGACGGCATTCTTTACGTATTCATGCCGCCCACCCACCGACTCGAGGACTATCTGGAACTCGTCGCCGCCGTGGAAGCCGCTGCCCAGGAATTGCGGCAGCCGGTGATTCTCGAAGGCTATGAGCCGCCGGCGGATCCGCGGCTGCGTCAGTTCCGCGTCACGCCGGATCCCGGCGTGATCGAGGTGAATGTACAGTCCAGCGCCGACTGGGATGAACTCGTTGCGGGGACCACGTTTTTATACGACACCGCGCATGAGTGTGGATTGCTCGCCGAAAAATTCATGCTCGACGGTCGCCACACCGGCACCGGCGGCGGCAATCATTTCGTACTGGGCGGCGCAACGCCGGCCGATTCACCGTTCCTGCGTCGGCCGGATCTGCTCCGGAGTCTGATTTCGTACTGGCACAATCATCCCTCGCTGTCGTATCTGTTCTCCGGACTGTTCATCGGTCCGACTTCGCAGGCGCCGCGCGTGGATGAAGCGCGTAATGATTCGCTGTACGAACTGGAACTGGCATTCAAGCAATTTCCGCCGGTTTCCAAGAGCAGCCCGCCGTGGCTCATCGACCGGCTGCTGCGCAATCTGCTCATCGATGTGTCCGGCAACACGCACCGCGCGGAATTCTGTGTCGACAAATTGTATTCACCCGACAGCGCCAGCGGGCGGCTGGGACTGCTGGAACTGCGCGCCTTTGAGATGCCGCCGCATGCGCGCATGAGCCTGACGCAGCAATTGCTGCTGCGAGCGCTCGTGGCGCGATTCTGGAACGAGCCCTATCGGCCGGCGCGCCTGGCACGTTGGGGCACCGAACTGCACGATCGCTGTCTGCTGCCGTATTTTGTCGAAGCGGATTTTGCCGATGTGATCGCAGCGCTGCGCGGCAGCGGGTTCCCGTTGAGCGCGGCATGGTTCGCGCCGCATTTCGAATTTCGATTCCCCAAGCACGGCGAATTCGCCACGCAGGGCATGGAATTGGAATTGCGACACGCGCTCGAACCCTGGCACGTGATGGGCGAAGAGAACGGGGCGGGTGGCTCGGTTCGCTACGTCGATTCCTCGGTGGAAAGACTGCAGGTGAAAGTGACTGGGCTTGCGCCGGACCGCTATCAGGTCACCTGCAACGGACGGGTTGTGCCGATGCGGCCCACGGGCACCGTGGGCGAATTTGTCGGTGCCGTGCGCTACCGCGCCTGGCATCCGCCCTCGGCCTTGCATCCGAGCATCGGCGTGCATGCGCCGCTCACCTTCGATCTGCTCGATACCTGGATGCAGCGTTCCGCCGGCGGTTGTCAGTATCACGTGGCGCATCCGGGCGGACTCAGTCATGACACGTTGCCGGTCAATTCTTTCGAGGCGGAAAGCCGCCGGCTGGCGCGCTTTTTCCGCATGGGGCATACGCCCGGCGCGATCCCAGCAGCGCCGGCCGAGGTCAATGCCGAATTTCCGTTCACGCTGGATTTGCGCAACTGATCCATGACCGCCGCCACCCTGGGCCAGTATCACAGCGATCCGCGCCGTTTCGACGAACTGCTCGATGACGCCGGTCAGGTGCGCGTGCACTGGCGTCCGCTGATCGAGCGCATCGCTGCAGATGGCGCTGAGGGAGCGCGACGCGCGACGGAGTTGACGCGTCGGCTCATCGTCGAGAATGGCGTCACTTACAATGTCTATGCCGATGCTCAGGGACGCGATCGCCCTTGGGTGCTGGATCCGCTGCCGCTGATGCTAACGGCGGATGAATGGCGCGGCATCGAGCGGGGTGTCGCGCAACGCGCGCAGATGCTGAACCTGCTGCTCAAGGATCTGTACGGCGAGCGCCGGCTGATCGGTGCGGGACTGGTGCCGGCGGAACTGCCGTTCGGTCACCCGAATTTTCTCTGGCCCTGCGCCGGCGTGATTCCCGCCGACGATCGCTGGCTGCAGATCTACGCCGTCGATCTGGCGCGTTCCGGCGATGGCACCTGGTGGGTGCTCGCCGACCGGACGCAGGCACCCTCCGGTCCGGGTTATGCGCTCGAGAATCGGCAGATCGTCACTCGCGCCTTTCCCGAGCTTCTCAATGATCTGGATGTGCAGCCGCTGAGCGGCTTCTTTACCTCGCTGCGGGAGCAGTTGCTGCGCGGTCGCGGCGATGGCGAGGCGCCGCTCGCCGTCGTGCTCACGCCGGGCTCCTTCAACGAGACGTATTTCGAACACGCGTATCTGGCACGCCAGCTCGGGTTGCCGTTGGTCGAGGGGCACGATCTGACGGTGCGCGATGACACGGTGTATCTCAAGACGCTGGCGGGCCTGCGGCGCGTGCATGCGATCTTGCGGCGACTCGACGATGACTTCTGTGATCCGGTGGAGTTGCGTGCGGATTCCGCGCTCGGCGTGCCGGGACTGATCGGTGCGGTACGCGCACGCCGCGTTGTGATCGCGAACGCCTTGGGTAGCGGCGTACTGGAATCGGCTGCCTGGATGGGATTCATGCCGGCCATTGCGGAGTCGTTGCTCGGCGAGCGATTGACGTTGCCCTCGGTGGCGACCTGGTGGTGCGGCGAGACGCCGGCGCTCGACTATGTCCTCGCCAACCTGTCGCGTCTCGTCATCAAGCCGGCGTACCCCAATCAGCGCTTCGACGCGGTGTTTGGCCGCGATCTGGACGAAGCGCAACGTGAATCGTTGCGCGAGCGGATCCGCGCGCGGCCGTACGCGTATGTGGCGCAGGAGCATCTGGCCTTTTCGCAGGCGCCGGTCTGGCGCGCCACGGCCGACGGCGGATTTTCGGCGCGTGCATTGGGTATGCGCGTGTATGCCATTGCCGGACCGAACGGCTATCAGGTGATGCCGGGAGCGTTGGCGCGGATCGCCTCGGATTCCTCCGCCGATGTGGTGTCGATGCAGCGCGGCGGCGGCAGCAAGGATGTCTGGGTGCTGAGCGCTGCGCCCGATACCACCGATGAGACGCCGCTTCGGCCGGCCGCGGTGCTGCCGATCCTTCGTGCCGCAACGCGCCACGATGATCTGCCCTCGAGTCTGGTGGAAAATCTGTTCTGGATGGGCCGGTATTGCGAGCGGAGTGAAAACAAAGCGCGTCTGGCGCGCGCCAGCGCCGCGTTGCGCCGCGGGCTGCCGTTGTGGAGAACCGCCGTGTCGCTTTGCGAACATTTCGCAGCCTCTGCTGCGTTCGATGCGGACAACCCGCTGTCGTTGCGTGCCGATCTGGCGCGCCTCGGTGCGTGCGCCGCGCAGGCGCGCAGCCGTTTGTCGGCCGAGAACTGGCGCGTCGTCAGTGTCCTGCAACGTGAGTTCGAGGACGCAGCCGCAGCCCGCGAGGATGTGCGTGAGTCGTACGACCGTTTGCTGCTGTCACTTGCCGCGCTGGCCGGCTTTGCGCTGGATGACATGACCCAGGATGATGGCTGGCGAATGATGATGATCGGCCGTCGACTGGAGCGGTTGCAGTTTCTGGCCGAACTTCTCGCGCTGCGCATCAAGGCCGCGGAGGCGCCCGTACAACAGGAATTGGAGTGGTTGCTCGACATCGGCGACAGCACCATCACCTACCGTACCCGATACTTGAGCGCGCCACGCATCGATTCGGTCATCGACCTGCTGGTTTTCGATCAGACCAATCCCCGCGCACTCGCGTTTCAATGGCATTGGATCGACCATGCGCTGGTGCGCATCGCAGTGTCGGTTGGCGGCGTTGCTGATGACACGCTCGACGCAGCAGTCGCCGATGTTCTGGAATGTGAAGGTCGTTGCTGCGAGAGTGCGTCGGCGGCGGCGGTTGGCGCGCGGCCTAAGTTGAGTGCGGCATTGAGCCGGCTGTCCGCGGCCGCTCAATTGTTGTCCGACCGGATAGCGCTGCAGCATTTCTCGCATGTGTCCTCGGCCCTGCGCATGGTTGCGGCATGAGTACGCGACGCTACCGGGTTCGGCACGAGACCTGTTACACCTACGGCGGCGATGTCGCACATTCGCACCATCTGCTGCATCTGTCGCCCCGGTTGCGTGACAACCAGCAATGTCTCGCGGCAAAAATCGTTCTGGATCCGCCGCCCAGCTTTCGACGCGATGGTCACGATGCATTCGGCAATCCTGTGACGCGTCTGGAATACGATCGTCCGCACCATCGCCTGTCGGTCTGCGCCGAAATCGAAGTGACCGTGTCAGATGCGATGCCGGATGCGCGGAAACCCAGCGATTCCTGGGAGTCGGTGGTCGAGCGATTGCGCTATTCGGGCACACCCACGGCGGCCGCCGATGTCGACGCGGTGCGGTTTCGCATGCAATCCGGATACGTGGTGTTGAAACAGGCCTTCGCCGATTACGCCGACGACTGCTTTACGCCCGGCGCCGCCGCAGACTGCGCGGCGGAAGCCCTGATGCACAAGATCTATCGGGAGTTTCGGTACGCGCCCGGCGCCACTACGATATCCACGGCGATGGCACAGGTATTCGAATCGCGCCGCGGCGTCTGTCAGGATTTTGCGCATGTGATGATCGCCGTGCTGCGATCACGCGGCCTGGCTGCACGTTATGTCAGCGGATATCTGCGCACCATCGCCGCAGGCGCAGCGCCGGCGCTGGTCGGCGCCGATGCGTCACATGCGTGGGTGTCGGTGTATTGCCCGCCGCTCGGGTGGATCGATCTGGATCCCACCAACGATGTGCGCGTCGGCACGGATCACATCACGCTCGCCTGGGGACGGGACTTCGGTGATGTCTCGCCGCTGCGCGGCGTCATCGTTGGCGGCGGCGGACATGACTTTTCCGTGGCCGTGTCGGTGCAGCCACTCGACTCCTAGCCAGGCACCGAATCAACGCGCCGCAGCGGTTGCGCGCTGCGACCCCAAGGTGCCGCGCTGAAAATCACCGATTGCCGTTTCGATTTCCTCGCGCGTGTTCATGACAAAGGGACCGTACTGAACCACCGGCTCGTGCAGCGGCAGCCCCGCCAAAACCAGCAGCTTCGCTCCGGCTACGCCTGCCTGCAGGCGTAGCGCCGAACCGGCGCCTACAATGCCTGCGGCGCGCAGCGGCAGGACTTTTCGTTGAGTGCCCACGGCGGTCTGGCCTTCGTAGACGTACAGGAAGGCGTTGTGAGTCGCCGGCAACGGCAGCTCCAGCGCGGCGCCCGCGTTCAGTCGCACGTCGAAAAACAACGGCTGCGTGGTGATGCCGCCGATGGGCCCGGCGATGCGCGTGGTGCCGTTGACGAAGTCGCCGGCGATGACGCGTACCGTGCCCACGCCCGCGATAGAGGCTTCCGGGATTTGCGCGGCGGCGATGTCGCGGTACGAGGCGGGCTTCATCTTTTCCGCGGCCGGCAGATTCAGCCAGATTTGAAAGCCGCGCATGCGACCCGCGGTCTGCTGCGGCATCTCCGAATGAATGATGCCGCTCGCGGCCGTCATCCACTGGGCGTCACCGGGACCCAGGTCACCGCGGTTGCCGTTGCTGTCTTCATGGCGCATGTGGCCATCCAGCATATAGGTGATGGTTTCGAAGCCGCGATGCGGATGGGCAGGAAAGCCCGCGATGTAGTCGTTCGGGTCATCGGAGAAAAATTCGTCCAACATCAGATACGGATCCAATCGCAGATCCTGCCGCGAACCCAGACTGCGGCGCAGTTTCACGCCGGCGCCATCAGAGGCGGCGACCGAGTCGATGATGGAGGTGATTTCGCGTTGCATGGCGTCCTCTTCTAGGATTGACGATTCGCATTATTGTATTTGCGCAGTAAATTAAAAAGACAGTAATATCGGGTCAAACAATCGGATTGATCGATATATGTCATTACCGCGTATCGCTTTGGAACAATGGAGTGCATTGGTTTCCGTTGTTGAATCAGGTGGTTACGCGCAAGCGGCGACACGCCTGTCGCGCACGCAATCCACCGTGACCTATAACATCAAGAAGCTGGAGCAGTTGCTGGGAGTGCAAGTATTTGAAATCCAAGGACGGAAGGCGAAATTGACGGCGGTTGGTGAGGTTCTGTACCGGCGCGGCAAGTCGCTGCTGGAGGAGGCCTCCCGGCTGGAACGCGCGGCTGCGGATCTGTCGCGTGGTTGGGAATCCGATATCCGAATTGCCGTTGACCTGGTGTTTCCCACCTGGCTGCTGCTGAATTGTTTCGCCGATATGGCGGCGGAGCGTCCGGATATCCGCTTGGATCTGCAGGAAACGGTCTTGGGCGGCACCGAAGAGGCTTTGCAGCAAGGACGGGTGGATCTCGCCATCGGTCCGGTGTTGCCGCCGGGAATTCTCGGCGATGTGCTGATGGTGGAGCGATTCCTGTGCGTGGCGGCGCCGTCGCACCCGCTGCATTCGGCAGGCCCGTCCCTGACGCTGCAGGACTTGATCCGTCACCGGCATCTGGTGGTCCGTGATTCCGGTACGGCGCGGACGCGCAGCGGCGGCTGGCTCAATGAACGGCGTTGGACTGTCTCCAACAAAGCCACTTCCATTCATGCGACCGTCATGGGCCTGGGGTTTGCGTGGTATCCATTCAACAATATTTCCGATGAACTGGCGCGCGGCGTGTTGAAGCCTCTGCCGCTGCGGGAGGGCGGCGAGCGGATCGTGACGCTGTATCTCATGTACGCTGATCGCGATACGGCGGGACCGGGAACGAAGCTGCTCGCGCAGCTGATCCAAAAGCGCGTTGCGGAAACGTGCCAGAAAATGAGAAGTGAGGAGAACTGAACGATGACGGGAATGAGCGTATCCGAGGCGATCGACAGCCGGATGAGTTGCAGGGCTTTTTTGCCGACGCCGGTGGCAGGTGCGCTGATTCGGGAATTGCTGGAGGCTGCGAAGCGCGCGCCGTCCGGTGGCAATGTACAACCCTGGCATGTGTATGTCGTGGCGGGCGAGCCGCTGCAGGAACTGCGCGCCATCATCCGCGCCAAATTACCGTCGCAGCCAATGGGCGAGGGCTCGGAGTACAACATGTACCCGCCAAACATGACCGAGCCGTATCGCAGCCGGCGGTTCAAGTGCGGCGAAGATCTCTACGCAACCATCGGCATCGAGCGTGCAAATCGGGCCGGTCGCCTGGAGCAGTTTGCGCGCAACTTCGATTTTTTCGGCGCACCGGCGGCGATGTTCTTTGCGATCGACCGGCAAATGGGCGCGGATCAATGGTCGGATGTCGGCATGTTCATGCAGAGTCTGATGCTGCTCGCGCGCGAGCGCGGCCTGCACACTTGTGCGCAGGAGGCCTGGTCCCTGTGGTACCAGACGTTGGGCGCCTTCCTGAATTTCCCGGTTGAGCTGATGCTGTTTTGCGGGCTTGCCATCGGCTACCGTGACGAATCCGCGCCGATCAACCGGCTGCGCACCGATCGGGCTCCCTTGGAGGAATTTGCGTCATTTCGCGGTTTTTGAAGACCGGCCAGCACTCGCAGACCAAAACAGTGAAAATAATTCGATGAAATACGACCTGGTGATATTCGACTTGGACGGCACTCTCGTGGACAGTGCGCCGGATTTGCGGCACGCCGTGAATCGCGTGCTCGATGAACACGGCGCTGCGCCGCTGTCGCTGACCCAGATACGATCCATGATCGGTGACGGCGCGGCGCAATTGGTTGCGCGCGCGTTCGCAGCGCGCAACCTCGAGATCGCCGATCCGAACGCGCCACTGCAGCGCTTCTTCTCTCTGTATGAGACGGATCCCACTGCCAATACAGTTCTGTACGACGGCGTCAGCGATACATTGCAGGTCATGAGCGATGGGGGTTCCCCGCTGGCTGTGTGCACCAACAAACCCGCGAACCCTGCCAGGACCATCCTGCGTCAATTGAACATCGACACACATTTTTCCCAGGTGGTGGGCGGTGACACGCACGCATTTCGAAAGCCCGATCCGCGCATGTTGACGACCTTGGTCGATGCATTCGGCGTGGCCCCGGACAAAGCCCTGATGGTGGGCGACAGCGAAGTGGACGCAGCGACCGCGCACACAGCGGGTGTTCCGTTTGCACTGATGACCTATGGATATCGTCGTGGCGCCGCGGCGGACATCGCCTGTATCGCCGCGCTGGATCATTTTTCCGAACTCAAATCGCTGGTCGGTGCGCACTGAAAATCTCATCCGCAAACCACACGCGCCTTAGGCTAGGATGATTTGATGTCCACGGCGCCGCGACCCTTCACCTTTAAATCTACCGACGGGCTCACCTTGAGCGGCGAAAAGGCGGGCGTTCGCGGCGGGCCGCCGGTCATCCTCCTGCATGGCGGCGGGCAGACGCGTCATTCCTGGAGTGGCGCGGTCCGCGAGCTTGCAACGCGTGGGTACGAGGTGATCAACCTGGATGCGCGGGGACATGGCGACAGTCAATGGGCGGTCCAGGCGCACCATTACAGCCTGAGCTTTCTTGCCGATGACCTGCTGCGCATCATCGATACGTTGTCCGAGTTGCCGGTGCTGGTCGGTGCATCGATGGGCGGACTCACGGCGCTGCAAATCATCGGCTCGCATTCCAAACCCGTGGCGTCCGCTCTCGTGCTGGTCGACATCGTGCCGCGAATCGAAAAAGACGGTGCCGAGCGGATCCTGCGTTTCATGAACGGCCATCCTGAAGGTTTTGCCACGATTGAAGAGGCCGCTGCCGCGGTCGCTGCTTACAATCCCGCCCGTGCGCGGCCTCAAAATGCAACCGGGCTGATGAAGAATCTGCGTGCAACGCCGGCGGGCCGATTGCGCTGGCACTGGGATCTGAAATTCCTGGAAGAATTGCGGGCGGACGATCTGGAATCTTCGCAGGCGCTGCTGCATCGCTGCCGGCATTTTTCCGCGCCGACACTGTTGGTGCGCGGTATGCAAAGCGATATGGTGAGCGAGTCCGGCATCGCAGAGCTCAAAGCCAGCCTGCCGCAACTCGAAGTATTTGATGTTGAACAGGCCGGGCATATGATCGCGGGCGATAAAAACGACGTGTTCAACGCCGGCGTGCTGGATTTTCTGGAGCGCCATCAATCATGACGCAGGCTGTCGAACCAACGGGATCCCTCAACGTTGCCTTGGCGCATACCGAGCGTCTGTTGCACAGCAATCCCGCGCTTGCGGTTGAGCAGGCGGGGGAAATTCTCAAGGCGGCGCCGAATCATCCTGTCGCAACCCTGCTGATGGGTGTGGCTCGCCGACTCCTGGGCGATATTGAGGCCTCGGTGCAAGTCCTGTCCGCGCTGACCGACTCCCAACATCGCTGGGCGCAGGCGCATTTTGAACTGGCGTTGGCACTTGCAGACGCCGATCGCTTGCCGGACGGCGTCGTCTCTTTGCGCCGCGCTGTGGAGTTGAAGCCCGATTTGCCAAACGCAATGCGAACACTTGGTGATTTTCTGAGTGCCACCGGCGATGCAGACGGCGCTGATCAAGCTTATGCAGCGCATATCAAGGTTTCGACTCGTGATCCGCGGTTGCTCGCGCCGGCGGCGGCGCTGTACGAGAACCGCATCCCGGAAGCGGAAGCGATGCTGCGCGCTCATCTGAAGGAATACCCATCCGATGTGCCGGCGTTGCGAATGCTGGCAGAAGTGGCCGCGCGGCTCGGGCAAAATCGCGACGCTGCGATATTGCTCGAGCGATGTTTGGAACTGGCGCCGAGTTTTAACGCCGCGCGTCAAAACTACGCCATCATCCTGAATCGTCAAAACAAGCCAGCGGAAGCTCTGCAACAAGTCGAACACTTGTTGAGGATCGAGCCACGCAATCCCTCCTACCGGAATCTAAAAGCTGTAGTACTGGCTCGAATCGGCGACTACGCAGAGTCGATCGATATTTATTCGAAGTTGCTGGAAACGCATTCGGTCAACGCCAGGATCTGGATGAGCTACGGCCATGCACTTGGCACCGCGGGTCGCGAGGTGGACAGCATTGCGGCGTACCGGCGGTCCATTTCACTGTCGCCGCACCTGGGCGAGGCGTATTGGAGTCTCGCCAATCTTAAAACCTTTAGGTTCAACCAGACCGAGATTGACGCGATGCGCGAGCAACTTGCGCGAACCGATTTGGAGGAGACGGACAGGTTCCATTTCGACTTTGCGTTGGGCAAGGCCATGGAAGACGCGAGGGAGTTTCAAAGTAGCTTCGAACACTATGCGCTCGGCAACGAAATCCGTCGCAGGCAGTTGGCGTACCAACCGGAGCAGACGAGCATGCTGGTGCAGCGTTTGAAGCGGCTGTATACACCGGCGTTTTTCGCGGCGCGAGAGGGCTTCGGCACCCAAGCGCTCGATCCCATCTTCGTCGTTGGCATGCCCCGCGCTGGTTCCACGCTGGTCGAGCAGATACTGTCCAGTCATTCCATGGTCGAGGGCACGATGGAGTTGCCAAACCTGCTTGAAATCGCCAAATCACTGAGCAACAGGAAGGCGCAGTCGGATGATTCACGCTATCCGGATGTTTTGGTGCGGATGGAAGCGGATGAGTTTTATCGTCTGGGTGAGCAGTATCTTGCGGAAACCCGTATTCACCGGCGCTCAGGCAAGCCCTTGTTCATCGACAAGATGCCCAACAATTGTTTGCATGTCGGATTGATTCATCTGCTGTTTCCCCGCGCCAGGATCGTCGACGCGCGACGGCATCCTCTGGCCTGCGGCTTTTCGGTTTTCAAGCAACATTTCGCCCGCGGCCAGAGCTTTTCATACGGCTTGGCGGATATCGGACGTTACTACCGTGACTACGTCGAATTGATGGCCCATGTCGACGTGGTGCTGCCAGGTCGCGTACATAGGGTGATCTATGAGCGCATGATCGATAACACCGAGGCCGAGGTCCGGGGGCTTTTGGCCTATTGCGGACTGCCGTTCGAGGCATCCTGCTTGCGCTTTTATGAAAATGAGCGGGCCGTGAAAACTGCGAGTGCTCAGCAGGTTAGAAAGCCCATTTTCCGTGAGGGCTTGGACCACTGGCGCAATTTCGAACCCTGGCTCGATCCTCTGAAGTCTGCGTTGGGCCCGGTGCTTGAGCAATACCCCGCTTTTCCGGAGTTTTGAATCTGCCCCGGTGTGGCATACACTCCACGCCAGGGGAAGGCAGTAGTACAAGAAGGGGATACCGATGACTCGCAGCCGTAAACGTAAATTGAAGCGATCTGGAGCGACCTGGGCCGGAATGCCTCTTGCATCCGCTGTCCTGGCAACTGGTGGCGTTGCGCACGCGCAACAGGTCGAGCAGGGCTTCTTGGAAGAGGTCGTCGTGACCGCTCAGAAGCGCTCCGAAGACCTGCAGAAGGTGCCGATCAGCCTGACGGTCCTCGGCGGGGAGAAGCTCGAGCAGCTGCAGGTGAGCAGCTTCGATGACTACGCCAAGTTCCTCCCCAGCGTCAGTTTCCAATCAACTGGCCCAGGCCAGGCGCAGCTTTATTTCCGTGGTATTGCCACGGCCGGCGACGGGCTGCACGCGGGTTCGTTGCCTGCCACCGGCCTGTATGTCGACGAAATTCCGGTTACCACCATTTCCGGCTCGCTCGACATGCATGTGTACGATATCGCCCGCGTCGAGGCGTTGTCAGGTCCGCAGGGCACGTTGTACGGTGCAAGTTCGTTGTCAGGCACGTTGCGTATCATCACCAACAAGCCCGACCCCTCCAAGTTTTCGGCCGGATACGATGTCAAAGGCACCAAGTTCGGAAAGGGCGATGCGGGCGGTGGCATCGAAGGCTTCGTCAACATTCCATTGAGCGATAACGTGGCGGTGCGGCTCGTCGGTTACGTCGAACACGAAGGCGGATACGTAGACAATGTGCCCTTCACCAACGTCTACAACCGTGCCGATGCAAACGGGGTGCCGTTTACCTGCTCACGCAACAATTTCGGTGGCGCCGTCGCCGATCCTTGCACCGCGGCGCCCACGGCGAACGTTGCCAAGAAGCGCGCCAACACGGTCGACAGCGTCGGTGGACGCGCTGCGTTGAAGGTCAACCTCAACGATTCATGGTCTGTTACGCCGACCGTCATGTACCAGCACCAAAAAGCCCCCGGCAACTTTGCATACAACCCAAAATTGGGTGACCTCAAAGTCAATGATTTGACCTTCGGCCGCAACGTCGATCAGTGGTACCAGAGCGCGCTGTTGGTGGAGGGCAAGATCGGCAATTTCGACTTGTTGTACTCCGGTGGTTATTTCGAGCGCCGTGTCTCCAACGTCGTCGATTACTCCGACTACACGGTGGCTTATGATTCCTACAATGCCGGCTACACCAACTTTTCCGACGCGGCCGGCACGTACATAGCGGATCCCACGCAGTACACGGTCAACAAGGACAAGTACACCAAGCTCAGCCACGAAATCCGCCTCTCCACGCCGCAGGACTACCGCTTGCGGGGCGTTATCGGCGCCTTCTATCAGCGGCAGACCGATGACATCCGCGTTGAGTTCAGCGTCGATGGGCTGCCCGAGCGGTATTGGGTCGCGGGACAGCCGAATGTGCTGTACTTGTCTGATCAGTCACGCACGGACCGCGACAAGGCGCTGTTCACCGAGTTGAACTTCGACTTGACGGATAAACTGAAAGTCACCGGCGGCATCCGCAAGTTTTACGTGGACAATACGCTCTACGGATTCTTCGGGTATGGAACGTTCCTGCAGTACACCGGCGAGAAGAATTGCTTTGCTCCGGCCACGGGTGATCCAACCCGGCCCTGCATCGACACTGACAAGCGGGTCACCGAAAACGGCGAAACCCATAAGTTGAACCTCACCTATCAGATCGATCCGGACCGCATGGTGTACGGAACGTATTCGACGGGCTTCCGGCCCGGTGGTAACAACCGGCGCTTTGAAATCGTTCCTTACGGTGCGGACCGGCTCACCAATTTCGAGTTGGGTTGGAAGACGGCGTGGTTCGACCGTCGGGTGCGCTTCAACGGTGCAATTTTCTTCGAGAAATGGAAAGGCGCGCAGTACGGCATCCAGGGCCTGAACGGCATCACCTCGATCCTGAACGCGGGCAACGCCGAGTCCAAGGGTATCGAAGGGGACATCGTCTGGGCGGCATCGGATGCTCTGACGATCTCCGCAGCGGCAACTTACCTGAAGGCCAAGTTGACGACGAACTTCTGTTCGGCGCCAAATGGCGCAGTCACCACCACTTGCACTGCGGCATCGACGAAACCAGATCCGGTGTTGGTGGCGCCCGAAGGCACGCAATTGCCGGTGACGCCCAAGTTGAAAGCGAACGCGACTGCCCGGTATAAGTTCGCCATCGGGGAATACAGCAGCTTCGTCCAGGGGTCTGTGGTTCATCAAGGCGCCAAAACCTACAACCTGCAAGCGAGCGACAATGCCTTGGTGGGCGAGCTTCCCTCCTTCACCAGCTTTGACTTGTCAGCAGGAACGGGAATGGGTAACTGGCATATGGAAGCGTATATCGAGAACGTCTTCGACAAGCGCGGAATCATCGGGCGAGTATCCGAGTGTGGCGTCGATTTTTGTGCGTCGAACGCGCGCGCCTATGCGACCAAGCCGATGAACTTCGGCATCAAGTTCGGTCAGAAATTCTGATCCGGAGTTAATGTCAGGCATCGTCGATCGTTGAAATTAAGGGTGTCCCGCTGCCGGCGGGCACCCTTTCTTTTTACGACACACTCCTATGACGATGACCACCGCCGTTGAATTCATACGGCCGTACGCCGCCGCATCTGCCGACCTTGCCGGGTTCCGTCTGTGACGGCCGCGCCTCCCGGCTTTGTAGCCCTGCGCAGTCCCTCGTTCCGCTGGTACTTCCTGTTCGCCACTGCCGCCATCATGGCCGACAACGTCGAGCACGTGATCAGCTATTGGGTGGTGTTCCAGAAGTTTCATTCCCCGGCGCTGGGCGCGTTTGCGGTCATTTCGCATTGGGTCCCGCATCTGCTGTTTGCGGCCTATTCCGGCGTACTCGCCGATCGGCTCGACCTGCGCCGTCTCATTCAAGTGGGCATGCTGCTGCTGATGGGGGTGTCCATCGGCTGGGGCCTGCTGTTCCAGGACGATTCGGTGCAGATGTGGAAGGTCATGCTGCTGCTGATCGTGCACGGTTCTGCCGGAGTGATCTGGCTGCCCGCCGCGCAGGTGATGATCCATCAGCTCGTCGATGCGCGCAGCCTGCCCAGCGCTGTGCGACTGAACGCCTCCAGCCGCTATCTCGGGTTCTTGATCGGCCCCGCGGTGGGGGCGGGCTTTTTGCTGGCGCTGGGGCCGACGTGGGGCATCTGGGCCAACGCCCTGATCTATGTGCCGATGCTGCTCTGGGTGGCGCGCGTGCCGCGGCGTCCGCCGAGCGTGCCGCGCGCTGCCGTGCGCGGTCTGGAGGATCTGCTGCAGGGCATGAAGGTCGTGGCCAAGGTCCCGGTGCTGCTGTCGATGACGGCGATGATCGCCACGGTGTCCTGCTTCGTCGGCAATGCGTATCAGGCGCAGATGCCCGGCTTCGCCACCTCCCTGGGCCACGCGCGCGCGGATTTTCTGTACAGCCTGCTGCTGGCGGCGGACGCCGGTGGCGGTCTGATCGGCGCCCTGGTGATGGAAAGCCGGATGGGCCGCGCGGCGGTGCGCACGGCGTTCCTGTTCGCGATGACCTGGTCGTTGCTGCTGGTGGGATTTGCGCTGTCGCACACCTATTGGCTGTCCGTTTCCCTGCTATTCTGTGCGGGCTTTACTGAATTGGTGTTCAATGCGATGGCTCAGACCCTGGTGCAGCTGTACGCACCCGCCGAGATGCGCGGCCGCGTGATCGGCGTGTTCACCATGGCGAGTCTCGGGATGCGCGCCTTCAGCGGCTTGAGCGTGGGGCTGCTGGGTGAGAGCATTGGCATCCACGGGTCGTTGGGCGTCAGCGCGGGTTGCGTATTCGTCGGCCTGTGCGCGCTGTGGATGTACCGCCGCGCACTCGAACAGAAGGTTCCTGCATGATCGGCGCACCGGTGATTTTTGGTTTGACGATCGTAGTGAGTCTGCTGGGCCTGTATGCCGCGTCGCAGATCATCGCTCTGAGCAATCTGACGGTGCTCTCCGGCGACGACAGCCTGACACTGCCACTACTTTCGCTGGGTGGTCGCGGAGTCGTGTCGGTCGTCGGTAATATCGTGCCCAAGGATGTCAATGCGATGCTGACCGCGTGGTCGAAAGGGGACATCGCCTCCGCTCAAAGCTGGC
>JANMXI010000247.1:0-1828 GCA_031394735.1 Pseudomonadota bacterium
ACCTTTACCGACATCACGGCCAAAGCAGGGTTAGGTGGCGGGACATCGTTCGGTATGGGTGTGGCGGTTGCCGACTACAACAACGACGGCTTTCAAGACATGCTGGTCACTGCTTACGGCCCTGCGACGCTTTACCGGAACAACGGCAACGGCACGTTCACCGATGTCACGGAAAGATCAGGCTTGCGACTCCCGAAGTGGACCACGAGCGCGGTTTGGGCGGACTTTGATGGCGATGGGCTTCTCGACCTCTTTGTATGTGGCTTCGTCGAGTACGACGCTGCGGCACAGGAGGTGTGTATCAAAGAACGCGGAGGCAAACCCGGCTATTGCATCCCACGCATGTTCCGGCCGGGTGCCTGCCAGCTCTATAAGAACAACGGCGACGGCACCTTCCGCGATATCAGCCGTGAATCCGGCATCGGTGCCCGCGCCAGCAAGGCTCTCGGCGTCGTCGCTACCGACGTCAACAACGATGGCCGTATGGACTTGTTCGTCGCCAACGACACGGTCGAGAATTTCCTCTTTGTGAACAAGGGCGGGCGGTTCGAAGATCAGGCCTTTGGCGCGCTCGTCGCGCTCGGCGAGAGCGGCTGGCCACGCTCAGGAATGGGTGTCGACGCAGCAGACATCAACGGCGACGGCCATCAGGATCTGATCGTTTCCAACGTCGATCGTGAACGCTATTCCATTTATCGAAACAGCGGTCACGGCATGTTCGATGACCTGTCGTTTGCGGGTGAAATCGGGCGGCTGACATACAACATGAGCGGCTGGGGGCTGCGCTTTGCAGACTTCGACAACGATGGCATTCTGGAACTGATTCTGGCGAATGGCCACCCCGATGATCTGGTTCATGAACGGCGGCCACAGGTCTCCTATCAGGAGCCGCTGCTGTACCTCACTCAGCGCGACGGTCAGTTTCGCGATGCCAGCGCCGCAGCCGGGCCGGCTTTTGCTAAGCCGCATTCCGCCCGCGGGCTGGCCACCGGCGACTTTGACAACGATGGTCTTCTGGATGTCCTCGTCGGGGTCAATGGCGGCGCGCCGGTTCTGCTCAGGAACAATCATCCCAGGAAGAACAACTGGATTGGAGTGACGCTCAAGGGCACAAAAGCAAATCGGGATGGTGTCGGTGCGCGAATCCGTTGGCGGGCCGGGGGGGTGGAGAGAGAAAGATTCAAGCGGGCCGGGGGCAGTTATCTCTCGTCCTGCGACCCGCGCGAAATCCTGGGCCTTGGTCAGGCCGACAGACTGGAATGGATCGAGGTCCGCTGGCCCGCGCCGTCAGTGCGCGTGGAGCGGTTTCGAGGGCTGGTGCCGGGTCGCTATGTCCGATTGGAGGAAGGCCTTGGAGAGGCCCTCTTATCTGAATTGGATGCAATATTCTACGCTTCTTCCTCCGCTTCAAGCACCGGGAAACAATGCATGTCCGTCGCCAGGGCCATCGTGTACATGCCCAGCGTCATGAAGTTGGGCGCAAACGGATTCTGCAGATCCTGCGTATCTATCATCGACCGGAAACCCTGCACCGCCACTCGTTGGAAGCCAAACGGATCATCAACTTCATTACCGCCTAGTTCCACGCGCATCCGCTTGCCGTCTGATTCGCGAGTGATCTGCGCCTCAGCGCTGATGGCGATCCGGTAGCTATCCGTGGAACCCTTCACCAGGATCTCGTCACCCACGATCCTGCCTCCGAACTGCAGCACCATGGATGCCATCACCTTGCGGCGCACCTCTTCGATGTCTGGACCCTTTGGCGGGGCGGGCTCACTGATCGCCACCTCGCGGCCCTGCAGGGCGCAATGCTGCGCTCGACCGTGGC
>JANMXI010000248.1:0-12817 GCA_031394735.1 Pseudomonadota bacterium
ATTGCGTCACAGCTCCCGCGCACCGCCGAATGCACTGCAGCGCGCTGCGGGCGCGTAGGAACACGCGCAGCTCTTCACGTGTACCGACAAATCCGTTTTCGCGCCAATAAACCATCGGGATTTACTCAATTCGACGTCGACCCGTCATGAATATAATTGAATTTTACTATAAAATAGTTGGACAGTTAATTAAAATACAGGGTGCGAACGAGGGATTCGCGGCCGGCTAGGACCGGCGAGTCTGGCGATCGATGGGGCGCAACGGCCGCCGCTGTAAAGCCGCGCAGGACGAGTGATCTGCAACCATGAATGGAGAGCCGAGATGATAGTCCAAACGGCACCGCCAAACGCCAAGCACTTCGCCATCACGATGGCGGAACACACCGAATTCGCGGGCAAGTTCGCGCGCGCATACGGCAACGACGAGTTCGAGCCGCTCGTGCCCCGTGATCTCATGCTCTACCTGGTCGATCATCACGACCAAGGCTGGAGCGGCCTGGATGCAGAGCCAGGCACCGATCACCGCACTGGATTGCCCTACAATCTGGTTGATACGCCGCTCGTGCACATCGCCAAGACCAGCGCAGCCTCGCCGGACTTCAATGAAAGGCACCACGCATTTTGCGGCCTCTTGTCGAGCATGCACAGCTGGGGTCTTTACAACGGGCGTTACGGCATGTCAGACATGGTGCTGATCGATGCGGTGCCCGCAAGTGAACGTCCGCTCGTCGCCAGCATGCTTGACGCGGAACTCGTCCGGCAGTTGCGCTTGAAGGTGCAGCTTGCGTCCGATCCGGCTACGGCGGACTGGGTCGAGGCAGGCAGGCTATTCCAGAATTACAAGCAACTGCAGTTCTTCGACACGCTCGCGCTCTATTTCAACCGGACTCACGCAGCCGGTCGCAGCGAGAAACTGTTTGCGCACGTGCCGCTCGATGCGCAGCGGGACGCGACGATCAAGCTTCGCCCAACCGGGAACGCGACCTACGCGCTGTCGCCCTATCCATTCGCTCGCGACCCCGTCGAATTCCAATATTCGGGCCGGTACATCGAGCCGACGGCGCGGCGCGCACCGGCAAGGTGGGACGCCCTACTCGCCTCTACGCCGCGGCAATGGCAGACGATCACGTTGTTGTCAGAATAGAGACGCCGGACCAAGCGCAACTGCCACAGGCGTAGTAACCGAATGCTCGACATCAACTTGCCGCAAGCGCTCAGCGAATTGACCGCCGCGTTCCAGTCCTATGAGCATGCGCTGCTCGGGAACGACATCGAGGCCCTCAACGACCTCTTCTGGGACAGCCCAAAGACCGTGCGTTATGGGGTTCGCGAACTGCATTACGGCCACGATGCGATTGCCCAGTTCCGGCGCGATCGCGGCTCCATCGATCAGCGCCGAACGCTGCGCAACACGGTAATTACGACCCTCGGTCGCGATTTCGGCACCACCAATACGGAGTACCTGCCTGCAGGCGGCGAACGGGTGGGCCGGCAGAGTCAGACCTGGGTGCGAACCGCGTGCGGCTGGAAGATCGTCAGCGCGCACGTATCCTTTCTTTCCGATTGACGGGCATCCGTCCGAGCGCAGGTCTCAGCGACTCGCCAACGCCGCCGACCCGCGCGCATGCGTCGCACGATACAGCAGACCGGAGACCGCGAGGGTCGCCGGCGCCGCGAATGTGTCCAGCGATCCACCGATCAGCCCCAAGCCGATACCGATGCCGACGCCGGCAAACCAGGACAAGAGGCCGTTCCACTTGAACTCCGGAATGTGCGCTTCGTCCAGGACATCGACGGACTTGCCGGCACTGAGGACGTGCGAGACGGCGACCCCCACCCAGGCGATCAAGAATATGCCGAGATAATGGACGGCGACCAGGATGGATCCCAGTATGTTCGTCGACAGCATGAAGAAGTAGACAGCAACGCCGACGACGGCGGCACACACCGCCTTCGACAGGCGCAGGTGCAGGGCTTCTTCGAGAAACGCCTGCAGATTGACCGTCGTCACATAGAAATTCGCCGAATTGATCCGAGTCTGGGTAACCGCCACCCAAATCAGACCAGATGCACTCCCGAGCAACACGAGGCAGGCATCCAGGACAGCGGTATCCGAGACCTGCGCCGGCGCGGTCGAGCCGACGATGAAGATCCCGATGGCGCCGGCAGGCAGGTACGTCAACAAATAGAACGGCACGCCGAAATTGAACAAGGAGTGATAGCGCTCATGGGACGCTTTGCCGAATCGAGCAATATCCATGGTGATCATGGCAAGCGCCAAGGTGCCGAAATACGGCACGAAGCAGTTCCAGCAGGCGCTCAAAGTCAGCGACTGCGGCGAACCTATGCGTAGCCAGGCATCGGTATACCCGTGCTCCATGATCGCGAACACCGCCAGCAGGATGAGACCCAGAACATAAAAAGGCAGCAGCACGGCATTGAGCTTGTTCAGAAAGTTCTGGACCGTGCCGACGCTCAACGGGGCGCTGTAGAGAACCACAATCAACACCGCCAGACCGTAGCCCATGCTTGGCCAGACCTTCACAGCCGCCATGGCCACCACAGCACCCTCGAACACGGCGAAATAAAGACAGGTAATGCACAAAATCAGCGTCGGTACCGCGCCGCCGCGGGTACCAAACATGATCTGTGAAAGCACGGAACTCGACGCCCCCGTGCGCAGCGAATAGGGAGCCAGGATACCGCCGATCGCGCCCATCACGAAAGCCGCGACCACCATGCCGACGAGCGCATTGATCGTCCCGAACTCAACGGCGAGCTGAACACCGAGGAACAGATACGCTATTGCGCTGCAGGATGCCCACCACATCATCGTCAAGGGCCAACGCGAAATGCGGGCCGACTCGGGCAAGGTGGCGGCCGCGCGATCATCGCTACTCACGTGCATGTTGTATATCCGATGCTGCTGACGTCAATCATGTCCGAGCGCGATCCGTGCAGCGCTTCCAGTCGCTACATCCCGGCCGTGCTCTCCCGATTTTAATTACACGCTTGTATAATATGAACGTTGATCGTGTCAAGGCTGGCCGGTCGGCCGCGGTACCGGAATGGCGGGATGGATCACCGCAACGCCACAGTCATCGACGCAGAATCTGCGACGCACGCGGACTTGAAGTTGCGCCGCTGTCGGGGCGCTCTGTGCCAGCGCTGCGCGGCCTGCAGGACGTCTTCGCGGACTGACCTCCCCGGCCATCTCGTGCTAAAGTTTTTGCTTGTACGCTGATAAAACAGTGCCGCGATTTGGCGCTGCGCTGATAAATTGCGACGCGATGGAAACCATCCAAATTTGGTTTGATTATTAGCCTGCAGAAAGGGTATCCGGATGAACTCAACAGCCCCTTTTGGCGACCTGTATATAAAAGGAATGGACATCGAGCTTCATCTCCTGACTTTCGGGAGCCGGGCCGGTATACCGGTCATTTTCCTGCCGGGTATATCCAGCTATTGTCAATCGTTTGCAAAGGTTCTCAAACTGATGCCTTCGGAGTGGTATTCACTGGCACTCGACATCAGGGGTAGAGGAAAATCGAGTTGGCCCAAGTACGGTTACCGGTCCGACGACTACGTCGCCGACCTGTTGAACGTTGTTAACGCGGTTATCGATAGCCCGGTATCGCCGTTTTTGGTCGGACATTCGATGGGCGCGCGCATTGCGGCGGCGTTTGCAGGCCGATATTCAACGTTGATTTCCGGCGCAGTCTTGATTGATCCGCCGATTAACGGGCCTGGGCAAAGGCCGACTTATCCGCATCCGGTGACGATGTATCTTGAGCAGAAATCGGCCGTCGAACAGGATCGACTGGATTTGTTCCGAAAATTCCTGCCCACCTTTAGCGAAGAAAAGATTCAAGAGCGTGCGGAGGAGTATCGAAATGTCAGCAAAGAGGCGATCATTGAGTCTTACGATTGCATCACCCGGGAACCTTTTCACGTTCATCTCAAGGCCGCGACGTGCCCGATTCTGCTGCTTGCAGCAGAACACGGCGATACTATCCGCGACGACGAGCTAGATGTCCTAAAGGCAACCAATCCGCGGATGGTCGCCGAAAAAGTGCTTGGGGTCAGTCATATGATTTACAAGGACGCACCTGAGCAAACGGCGGACCGTATCATCCGGTTTGTCAAAAGCGTTAACTCCAACGCGGCTACGCCGCGGTAGGCTGCAACACGCTAGAGAAATCGGCACTCATCGTCTCGCGCGAGACAACGGATGACCAGAGCAATCGCCACGGTCAGCATATGCTTCATTATACGGCGCATCCAACGGCGTTCCTTTCAAACCCATTTGACAAGAAATCAACAAGAGCGTACACAAATGTGTATAAATAGTTGGGTGATTGATTAATATTTTTCTCGCTCGCCTGAAGGCGGGCAACTGATGATTGAATATTAGAAGCAAGTTTTCGGACTCTAAAGACGAACAGGCGAAGGGACCGGCATGGTGCAGTTGACTAAGACGTTCGCGGATCAGATTTCACTTCAAGCATATCTGCTTGACATTTTTTATGTTCTCTCGGCACTGGCGACCTTTCTTGTCGTTCCAGCGTTGGCACTCATTGACGCCGGTCTCGTGGCTAGCAAGCATCTCATAGATGTCTTGGCTCAGAAGTTGAGCTGCGCCTTTATCGCTGGGGCGAGCTGCATGATCGGAGGTTACGCCTTATGGATGTGGCAGTTCAATGTGGCATTGAACGTACCTCATCCGCTGCAGCAGGCGTTTTCGGACTGGTGGCTATTTGGCCGGTATTTGTCCATATACGGGCAAAACATAGATCCGGCTGTTGTGCCGGGCGCGGAGGTTTCACAGATTTTCATCGTTTTTTTCTTTGCATATGCAGCCGTGTTCGGCGCATTTATTCATAGCATGGGTCTCGGACGAATGAAGCCGAGCGTGTGCTATATCCTGTCGAGTGTAGCGGGTGGGGTTTTGATGCCCATTATGGTTTATCTCACGTGGAGCTCCGCCAGCCCTCTGACAAATAACGGCGTGCATGATTTCGTCGGCGCTTATTCGCTCTATATGTTCATCGGCGTCTGGGGACTCATCCTTGCGTGGCGACTTGGGCCACGCATTGCATCGACTAATTCGTTCAATGCCTACATGTTAGCTTCGGGTGCGATGCTCCTTATCATGGCGATACCGTTCTTCGTTCTCGGCTGCGGATTTATCGTGCCGGGTGTCGGCTATTTGGGCGTCACGAACACGACGTCGGGGTTGGGGATTGTCTTCTGCAACGTGTTTTTTGCGTACAGCGGCGGAGCAATTTCCGGCACTGTGATCGCTTATCGGAAGCACAAACCCGTGTATATATTTCTTGGACCGATCGCGGGTTATATTTCATGCAGTGCTTTGTTCGACATTGCAACACCAACGGAGTGTTTTGCCGTTTCAGCAGTCGGACCTTGGCTGATGCAACTCGTTAAAGATGCGCTGACAAAGCTCAATATTGACGACCAAAAGATCGCCCCCCTGACACTCGGTCCTTCGATTTTTAGTGTGCTCGTGGCAGGGATAATCGGTTCGGGCTTGCGTCAGGGTGGGGTACTTGGAGCGACTGGGGCGTACGCATTTCAGCATGCGCACATCAGTTTCGGAATGCAATGCCTCGGCGTACTGGTCACGTTGGGTGTCAGCGGAGTCTCCGGGCTGGTTCTTGTGTTCGCATTGGAGAAAACGATCGGCTTACGAGTAGCCCGGACAATCGAGCAAGACGGTCTGGACATGTGGTATTGGAATGAGTGGCGCAAATCGCGAAAGATGCGTGTGTCTCCCAAGTCAATGGGCGATTACGAAGGACCGGATTCGGTCAAATTGTAGACTCCGTTCAGCCGGTCGACGACATCATGACCCCATCTTACGGGAACTCATCTGGCACATTTTCAGCTTGGAAATAAGGCAACGCCTGGCGACAGCATCGTCAATGCGGATCCGCTGGTCGAGGTACCCACGGATTCGTTGATTTTGTTGAAACGCTGCGGAAGCGAAATCATCACGGGCGGCACGTGATCGACGCGCACCAGTCGCTGAGGAGGCGTTTGAAATGAGTAAAGTAGTGCCAAGAATGATCGGCGCGACGAAGCACATCGGGGTGAGCCGGAAGCGAACGGAAGACCCGTTGATTTTGATGGGTAAGGCGAAGTACGTCGACGATATCAAGTTGCCTGGAATGCTCGAAGTCGCGTTCTTGAGAAGTTCACACGCTCACGCCGACATCAAACACGTCAACTTGGAGAAAGCCAAAGCCCACCCGGGGTGCATCAAGATCGTCACCAGCGCAGAAATGTATGGCGGGACAACGACGTATCACGATAACCAGGGCAACATGCAGCCGGTATCCACGCCATTCTTCGCGGGAGAGAAAGTTCGCTTCGTGGGCGAGATCATCGCGGCGGTGGTCGCCCCGAGCCGGTACGTTGCGGAGGACATCGTCGATCTGATCGACGTCGAGTACGAACCCCTGCCAGTCAATTTCGACGCCGAAGAAGCAATGCGGACAAAGGCTTGGGATGAGCTCATTCATGAGGATATTCTTGGCAATGTGTACTTCAGCGATGAATTTGACAAAGGCGATGTGAAGAAAGCCTTCCGCGAAGCCGATCTGATCGTGAAGGAAAGGGTGTCATGCGCAAGAACTTCCGCAGCGCCGATGGAGACGCGGGGCGTCGTCGCTAGCTGGGAATGGGATGATACGTTGACGGTGTGGTCCTCCACTCAGATGCCGTATCCGTTGAGATCGCATATCGCGCATTGCCTTAATTTTCCAGAGCAAAACCTTCGGGTGATTGCACCGCAGGTTGGCGGCGGATTTGGACAGAAGGCTCACTACTTCCCAGAGGAATTCATCCTGCCGTGGATCTCGAAGGACATTAGAAGGCCGATCAAATGGACCGAAGACCGGCGTGAGCATTTGTTGAGTGCGTGTCATTCCAAACAAATGGCCATGTATATTGAGCTTGCGATGAAGAAAGACGGGACTATTCTGGGATTGAAGAACAAGTCGATCGGCGATTCCGGAGCCTATTCGATGTATCCCTGGAGCGGAATCCTCGAAACATCGATTGGAAATACCGTGATTCCGGGCGCCTTCAACTTCAAGAATATTCAATATGAAAGTGCCGCTGTCCTCACAAATAAAACGGCGACAGGCGGATATCGCGGCGTGGGGATGTCGGGCCCAACATTTGCCCGCGAGATGGCGCTCACGAAAGCAGCAATGCTACTCAAGATTGATTTGGCCGATATTTATTATAGGAACTTCATCAAGAAGGATGAATTTCCGTTCGTGACCGCCACCAATCAAACCTATGACAGCGGCGATTATCACAAGCTTTTGGATAAGTTGCTGGAGATAACCGATTATAGAAAGTTGAAGCAGCAGCCGCGGCTCCTGAAGAACGGAAAACTCAGAGGCGTTGGAATCTCCTTTTTCGTCGAGCCGACCGCGTGGGGCAGCAAGGTGGCGGAAGAATGCGGTATCCGCGGGGCGACAACGCACGACTCGGCGACGGTGGAGATGGATCCCAGCGGAAAAGTCACCGTACGCAGCGGACAATTCGGGCATGGACAAGGCACGAAGACCACGATGGCGCAGGTGACGGCGGAAACGCTGGGCGTGCGCTTTGAAGACGTCAGGGTGCTCGAAGGTGATACCGCGAGCGGCTCCTACGGCATGGGCACGTGGTCCAGCCGTAGCGCAGTGATTGGCGGGGGCACGGTCATTCGGGCTGCCAACGACGTGCGCATGCGACTACTGAAGATTGCCGCGCATGTCATGGAGGCCAACGCGGCGGATCTGATCATCGATGAAGGGGTTGTTTATGCCAAAGGCTCGCCCGACCGCCACATGACGGTCGGAGAATTAGCCCATATTACCTACTTTGATCGGTTCCGACGGCCGAACACGGACGATGTCGAGCCAGTATTGAGTTCGACCCGGCACTACGATCCGCCGGAGACGTACTCCTATGGTGCCCACTGCGTGATTATGGAACTGGACCCCCAAACGGGGATAATCGATATCAAGCGGATCGCTGCCGTTGAGGATTGCGGCACCATGATCAATCCGCAAATCGTCGAGGGCCAGATGCGAGGTGGCATTTCCCAGGGTATTGGGATGGCCTTGCTGGAGTCCTTGGAATACGACAAGACCGGTCAGCTCCTCAATGCCTCGTTTATGGATTTCCTGGTGCCCAACGCGTTGACGTTACCCGACATCGAGTGCGCACACACAACCACTCCGTCTCCGCTCACGGAGGGCGGGATCAAGGGATGTGGTGAAGCGGCGATGTTGTCGGTGCATTGCGCCTTTGGGGGTTCGGTGGCGGACGCTCTGTCGGATTACGGCGTTCTGGTGCCGATGTCCATTCCGATCGGTCCTCAGCAAGTCTTGGACCTGATACGAACAGTCGACTCGCGCCGCTGAAGTGAAAGCGGTTCTGGAATCGCAGTGAATGCAACATACCAAGATATCGTTGCTGCCCTGCAACGTCGTGCAGCCGCGGCGGCGAGAATATTCCCGCTATCCGTCATTTCGTCGCACCTCGCATTCCTGTAAATCTCTGTAATATAGTGGAAATATAGGAGCCATCAATCGACGATGAACCAAATGCGGAGTCAAGATAGCGCGACATTCAAACGGCTCCGGAAGTCTGGCAGGGCGCAGCGTATGTGCGCTGCGTCAATCACGAATCGCCCGCGAAATATATTTTCGTTTCCCTATTTACAATTTCGATTACCCCTGTATTTTATCTATTATTAGTCGGTCATATAATTAATTGATGGGCGTGCGGAACGGGTTCGATCGATTCCAGACTGAAAAGATTCAACAAGAGGGATATCAAATGCTTTCGAAAGCGAGAGTGGCGGGCTTAAAAGGTCTCGGTGTCGTCGCGCTGTTGGTGTGCAGTGCGGGGATCTCGAGTGTTGTGATAGCCGATGATCAGGTCTGGACCGGTGCCGAACGATCTGGCAACAAAGACGGAACGATCCCCGAGTGGGGCGGTATGGACAAGCCCTTGGCGGGCTATTCCTACGGTAAATTCCGCGGCGATTATTGGTCGCACAAGGGCGATAAGCCGCTGTTCACGATCGACAGCAGCAACGTGGAGAAGTATGCGGACAAGCTGCCGCCCGGTGAAATCGCCGTCATGAAGGCGATTCCCGGCTATCAGATGGATGTCTATCCTTCGCATCGGGACTGTGGTTTCCCGGCAAACGTCGAGGCAAACACCAAGGCAACGCTCGGCAAATCGAAAATCAGCGCCGATGGTTGGTCGCTTCAGGACGCGGTGTTACCGTCCGTGCCGTTCCCGCAGCCCAAGAGCGGCATCGAAGCGATGTGGAACTTCCTGGCACGCTATCAGGGAGCGGGCGTCATCTGGCCGCTCGGGCGCACCTATGTATCGCCGCGCCCGGGTGGAACGGAACCGCTTGATCTTCGCTATGTGCAGTCGTACTACATGCCATGGGCGGAGAAGAGCAGTTCCAGTCCCACGCAGTCACCCTTGTTTCAAGGTTTGTACTACGCGTTTGTCAAGCCCGCCGCGTTCGAAGGCCAGGCTCTGATTCAACGCTATTACTGGGGTAAGGATGCCGAGTCCTTTTACTATTTCCCAGGACAAAGACGCGTTCGCCGCCTGCCTTCGTATGCCTATGATTCGCCGCTCATCGGCATCGAGAATCAGTATCCATCCGACATGATATTTATGATGATCGGCAATCCTGATCGTTTCGATTGGAAGATCGTCGGCAAAAAGGAAATGTACGTTCCTTACAACGCGTTCGGGTGGATGCGCTTCGATTCGACGATGAAAAATGAGGACTGGGCCGGTCCCAAATTTGTGAAATCCGAAGTGCGTCGTTACGAGTTGCATCGGGTATGGGTGATCGAAGCAACCGTCAAGGCCGGCATCCGTCACAATGCCCCGCATAAATTCTTCTACTTGGATGAAGACAGCTGGCTCCCTGCCTTGGCGGAAGACTACGACGCCCAGGGCAAGATCTGGAAAATGAAAGAGGGCACGGTCATTCCGATGTGGGATCTGGGCGCGTGTTCCAACACCGCCGGAATCTACGTCAATGACTTGGCCAGCGGACGATATCTTGTCGACGGTGTCGTCATTGGTTTGGGTAAGGACATCATCAATCTGCCGACCAATAATGGGGATAAGACGCTAAAAGACGACTTCTATACCGCAGAGAGCTTGCGAGCGATTAGCGAACGCTAAGCGCAGAGGCAACCAAGGGCTGCCAGCCGCATCGTTAACGGCCGGCAGCCCTTATGGAATCTTGAAGGCCAGACGTGCGTCCGTCCGCTTGACGGGAAGTTCTAATTCTTGGGAGTCTCAACGATGAAAAATAGACTATGGGGTGCGTGTATCTACTCAGCATGCGCACTCGCAACGCTGATGCTTTCGCCACCTGTTCATGCGATCACATTCAGCGAAGGAAGCGTTGATGGCTCCTTCGTGTCGACCTTCACTTTCGGCGGCGGGATTCGCCTGAAGGATCCGTCCTGTTCGATAACCGGCGCGAAGATCGGCGGCTGCATTTCCGGGGCGAATACAGAGCAATGGTCGGCCGGCGATGACGGCAATTTGAACTATCACAAAGGCGATTTTTTCAGCCTTTATCTGAAGGGCACGCACGAACTGCTGCTCAGATTTCCAGACAATTGGAAATTCATGGCGCGTGGATCTTATTTGTACGACTTCAAAGCATCAGATACGCGCCGATCCGCCTTGAGTCCGGGAGCCAAGGACGAAGTGGTGCGGGACCGTCGATTGCTCGATCTCTGGGTGAGCAAGGAATTCAATATCGGGGAACAAAGCGCGCGCGTACGCGTCGGCAACCAGGTCGTGAACTGGGGTGAGAGCCTTTTCGCAACCGGCGGCATCAATGTGACCAATTCGCTGGACGTGCAACGCTTGAGCGTACCGGGGACGCAGGTGAAGGAAGTGGTCCTGCCCGCTCCAATGATCAGCTTCGCGACCAGCATCGTCAGCGGCCTACGAACCGAGGCCTACTATCAAACCCGCTGGAATCGCAACCGGGTTCCACCGATCGGATCCTACTTTTCGTTCCTGGACTATTTCGGCTCCGGATTCCGTCAGCCGGTTCCTTTCGACGAGTCCAATTTCAATTTCACGGGGAACGATGCCTACACCATCACGGGCCAGCGGTCCTTGACCGACGTTCAGGCCTACGATGCGTTGCTGGCCAGCGGTGTGGTATTTCCCGCCAATGTATTGAAAGACAAGGAACCAAAAAACCAAGGCCAATACGGCATTTCCGTCCACTACCGACCCAAGGGGACCAGCATCGATCTGGGTGCCTACTACATCAACTACCATGACAAGTATCCGGTCCTGAACCTGGTCAACGGCGGTTCGAGCTATCAGTGGGAGTTTCTGGAGAACCGTAAGTTGTACGGCGTGAGCGCGAACTTTCCGGTTGGCAACTGGGCAATCGGGTGGGAACTGTCCTACCGGCCGCACGATGCCGTTTCCCTATCGGCCTGTTTCAATCATGGCGGTCCAACGGATTTCAACACCAATCTGAACTTTGACGTCAATTGTCCGCAGTACATCGACAAGGAAAAGTACGAAATGCTTTTCACAGCGTTGCTGCAGTTGAATCCAAGCGATCACAAGGTCGTTCTGGATTTTCTGCATGCGCAGACGGGATTCCTGTCGTTTGAACCGGTATGGATCAAGTATCCTGGTGTCTCGCCAAACAAGGTGTTCAGTCGGGTCATCGATGGCGTACAAGTCGATCAACGGCCGGCCGCGGGTTATTTGCTATTTTTCGATCGCTCCAATCCTTCGGCGGTCATCACCGGCGGCGGCGGTACGTCAGATTCGTTCGGTGCAATCCTCGACTTCAATGTCACCTACGATGGCAGCCTGATCAAAGGCTGGCAAGTGACCCCAGGCATCACCGGTTTCTGGGCCATCAGCGGCGATACGCCGAGCTTCGCGGCAAATTACTTAAGCGGATTCAAGTCGGCCAATGCCTACATTCTGTTCAATCAGAACCCGGTGGTGTGGCAGGCAGGCATCAATTACACCAAGTTCTGGGGTGGTAAGGACGACCCCGCGCGACAGTTTTACAAGGATCGTGACCTTTTCGGGTTCTTTGTCGCGTATAACTTCTAGTCCTCGCGCGAATCGATGTTTGTCGTAGACGCACCGATTCGTCATGAGACCGGGCGCGGCTTCGCTATGAAGCCGCGCCATTCCCAGAAATGCGGATTGGAATTGCGCCACCGGCCTTTGGGTTTGTCCGTCGCATTGTTTCGGGGACATCAACAGTGAATTCCGTTCGACTCCTCAAGGCGCTGGAATCGTTTCTGTTCACGCGCAGATCGATGGTGCTGGGCGCATTCGCGGTCTTCACCCTCGTCATGGCGTATTCCGGGCAGAAGCTGCGCATGGAAGCCGGCTACGAGAAGCAGATGCCCACTGACCATGAATACATCAAGACGTTTCAGCGCTATCACGATGACCTGTTCGGCGCGAACCGACTGACCATTGTCGTCAAAGCGCGTCACGGAACGATCTGGACCCAGGAGGCCTTGACGCGGCTGCACCTAGTCACACAGGCGGTGTTTTTCCTGCCGAACGTCGATCGGCTGGGTGTTCAGTCCTTGTGGACGCCCAATACTTTCGTCAATGAAACTACCGCAGAGGGATTCAATGCCAACGCGCTGATCGACGGTACGGTCACACCGGAGTCGCTGACTCCCGACATCATTCACACCATTCAGCTCGGAACGAGCAAGGGCGGATTTGTCGG
>JANMXI010000249.1:0-35664 GCA_031394735.1 Pseudomonadota bacterium
CATAGCCCATCGCAGTTGCTGATCCGTAGCGGCACGTCCCCGCGGTTTCCTCCCTTGAGGATTGTCCAACACCGGCCCGTCAGAGTCGGCGCGGCTGGACAGTTGCGCGCACGTGGGCCGGCGTCGGACAATCCTTAACAATCTCGGACTAACGTCTAAAATGCACAACGAACTTAGTATCTGAATAAAATGGCGGCAGGCGCCTTGCAACCTCCAGCGCTCTAGTGAACAGACTTTAAGTCCTTGAGGGTCGCCCAGAACCGCTCGCCATTCGACTTCTTGATCCAGTACTGCGTGAACTTATTTGCGGGAGAACACAAGGCGCCGACGACAACGCCTTCGCCGCGCTCGCCCTGCATGTGTGCGCCAATCGTCAGCTTGAAACAATCTGCCGGGCTTGAGGAAGTCGGAACACCCGGTTTGAGCAGTGATGGTTTGGCAAGAACTCCCTTGCTCGAGAGCTCGAATACCGGATCGATGGGCAGGTTTACAAACGGCCCGATTCCGTGAACCTGTAGCATAGTTTCGACATTCGCATATCCGAAGTGGGACATCTTTTTCGGCACGAATCCTAAGGCACCCTGCTCCATGGGTTCCAATGCACTCATATTGATGCGCGATCCCATCCCGAGGGCCCAACTTCCTGTGAGAACCGTGATGTTCTCATCCTCTGGATGCGTGTGAGGGAGTACGACGTAACCCGCATCATGGTGAATGCGGATCACAAATGGTTGGCCCGGCCTGTCCATGTCGCCGATTACTTTTTCGATCCATCGTTCTGACGGGATCTTATTCAGCGGCGCGACGCCGCCGTGTGTGAGTACTTGAGATTGTGCGTCGACAGCAGCGACAAACAGCGCCAAACATAGAACTGGGGTCAGGGTTTTGGATGAAAGCATGCGAATCCTCATTTGGTTACACATTATGATCGAGCGGTGGCCCCCCCCGGAAGCAGGCGTTCACGATTCGCACATTCTGAACCGCCCTCGCCGAAGTGGTCGCTCGCCGCGTGCGGTAAGGTGGACGGATGTCATTGGCGCGTCGGCAATGACCGCCAGAAATCCGGCTCATCGGCTGGCTGCAACCACACACGCTTGGCAGATTGACGAACGAGCCGATCCGATGAGGAACAGCCTTGGCACGCGATAGTCGAGAGATGCGAGCCTACGCGTTCACCGTTCGCACGTTTCTCTGTTTTCGTGAGCGCCTCGGCGGTCATAGCGACAATTTCGTCAATACCCTCGTTCAACATCCCATGCACAGGTATTTGATTCGCCGAGAGCCAATTTCCGAATGCCGCTACGTCCGACAACACGTGTCGATCTAGTTCGAGAGGAACTGCAGCAGAGTAGTACTCAAACTTGGCGATGCTCGTCGGTGATAAAGCATCCTGCGGCGCAATGTGTGAAAGACGCGCGCTAAAATAGAGATATGCGAATTTTCCCTGCTGCTCGAGGCGATATTCCAGTGACACGACGTAGGACTTATCGCAACCGTGCCGAAGCATCAACGCGTCGATTGCCGCGCGATCCGTTTGTCCAGGTAGCACTGCAATTTCCGAAAGGTGCGCATCCGCAAACTTATTTGTTAACGCATCGACCAACTCGCTCGGATTGAATTCCGAGCCGTCAATGACGGGCGCGGACACCGACCTGCCAGAATCTCCCGCGTCTCGTCCAACCACGACTACAGTGCCCGCAGTCAGGGCGGTTGCCGCGAGAGAGGTCAGGAGCGAACGAGTTATTGAAGAATGTCGCGGCGGGCGATGCAGGAACACCGTACTTTGCCGAATCAATGCGATGAGCCCCGTACTGTCAACGCAATTCGTCGGAATATCGCCAGTTGAATTCTGTGCTACAGCCGGAGCCGCAAACATAAGGCAGATCAAAGCCTTTCGCAGCGGTGCCGTCGAACGATGTACGTAGTTGGGCCGACTCACTTCCGATCCTCCTTGTAGAAGCTAATACGCTTCGATCGTGAACCCAGTGAATGAGGCTTGGAAGCATAAATCAGCGATTGAGGCAAGGTGCGTTAGCGACCGAGTTTGACCTTGTCTAGCTTGATCAGCGTGCTCAGCAGGACGTTCGCACCATTTACGATGTCTTCTGGTGCAGTGAATTCACGTGGCGAATGGCTGATGCCTCCAACGCTAGGCACGAAGATCATTCCAATCGGACCGAGACGCGCCATGCTCTGGGCATCATGGGTAGCACCACTCGGCATGAGTTGCGTTGTAAGTCCAAGAGCCTTTGCCGAGTCGGTGATAACCTGGCGTATGCGTGCATCGGTTGGTGCCGGAGCATTGACGCTCAACTCCTTGAACTCAATCTTCGTCCCACTTGCGTCCGCCAGCTGAGCCGCCTCGGCAGAAATCCGCTCAGATAGTAATTTGATCTTGGCTGCGTCCAAGTCACGAAGGTCGAGCCCCATGACGACTTTGCCTGGAATGACGTTATACGCACCCGGGAATGCCTGAATTCGCCCGACCGTGCCGACCTGTCGCCCCGCAACGGAAGTCACAATCCGATTCACAGCCTCGATAAATTTTGCCGCGACCAAGAGCGCGTCTTTCCGCATGTTCATGGGCGTTGAGCCAGCGTGGTTGGAGAATCCCTCCACCGTGACATCCCAACGGTTATTACCAACAATGCCCTCCACGACGCCGATTTTGATTTTGCCGGCGTCGAGAAATCCGCCTTGCTCGACGTGCAGCTCGAGGTAGGCTGCGATGCTGCCCTTCTGTCGCCGTGCACTGGCCAACTCATCTGGACGTCCGCCGATATCCTGGATTCCGGCCCGAATTGACTTTCCGCTTCGGCTCGCTAAATCGAGCGCAGTCAGTGGCAGTTCCCCACTCAGCGCTTCGCTGCCGATCAAGCCCCCCTCTTCGTTCTGAAACATCACCACTTCCAATGAATGCCGCGTCACGAGGTGACGGTCGGCGAGTACTTGCGCCACTTCGATCGCGCCGAGTGAACCCACGACGCCGTCGAAATTTCCACCCTCTGGCACGGAGTCAATGTGCGAACCCATCACGATTGGCGGCAGTTGCGGATCGCTGCCCGCACGGCGACCTACAATGTTGCCGGCAGCGTCGATGCTGACGTCAAGCTTGGCGGCCCTCATCAAACCCATCACATACTCTCTCCCCTTCAGGTCCGCGTCGCTATACGCGATGCGGCTCACGCCCCCCTGAGAGTTCTTGCCGAACTCAGCCAGCGCAGCGATGTGTTGGTTGAGGCGGTCGCCATTGATATGCGCGCTCCTCGTGACGTCACCGGCGGTCACCGTTGACGCAGCCATCGCCGCCACCAGGAACGGAACAATTGTCCGTGAACTCACTATCTCACCCCTTAGAAGTTTGGAATTGGGAAACGCGGTCGCGTTGCTTCGAACGCCCGAGCAGGTTATCCCGCCAGCTGGCAACTTCAAAGCGGCCGGTCGCGGGAGACCGGATGGGGTCAAATAGGCCAATTACCGGACGCGCGCAAAATTGAAGCGTCAAATTCTCGCTAATTCGAGGCTTCCGCGCGGAGAATCGGAGTCTCTCGACCTTTTCGCTCTGAACAAGATGACAGTGAAACCGCGAGCAGGCCACACCGCTCGAATCCATGAAAACGCGGGTAGGAGCCTTAGCGCCTAGGATCTATGCTGGAGAAGACAGCGAGGAGATCGAAGATGGTCACTATTGCCAATGTCACCCACCGAGACCCGGACATCCTAAGCGGTAGCCTGGTGTTCATGGGTACGCGCGTGCCCGTACGTTCCTTATTCGACTACCTGGAAGGCGGGGAAAGCCTCGACGAGTTCCTGCATCAGTTCCGCTCTGTGAAGCGCGAGTTCGCCATCGCGGTCCTGGATGCGGCATACGGCGTGCGCCAGGAGCGCACAGGCTGGCGCGATGAAGCGATATCCGAGCGACACCGACAGTGGGGCGCGAGTTGCCCGGCCGTCGACCTTGATTTTCTGCTGACCGAGATTCATGTCGGCGAGCCATCCGCACTCGTGGAATACAAGCATTTCCGAGCACGCCCGATCAACGTTGGCGCCGCCGTATTTGTCGCCCTGCGGCGCTTGGCTGATCGCGCGGGCATTCCCTTCCTGGTGACATGGTACTGGCCCGGCTCCTGGGCCTTTCGCGTCTGCCCCCTCAATGACCTGGCGCGCGAGCACTTCGAAGATCCGGAGGACTTCACCGAGCGTGCATACATGCATCGCCTGTATCGGTTGCGGCGCCTGACCCTGGCGCGGTCGCTATCTGATTCCCTGCTCGAGGTGATGCCGTCGATCGAGCGTCGAGCGGTCACGATGTGAACCCGACCAACGACGCAAACGAAGCCGGAGCAATTCCGCCCACCATTTCGGGCGATGAGTTCATCGAGCAATTCGAGGAGCGGCTCCGGAGTGCCGGGCTCGTCGAGATGCTTCAGGTCGACCTGTCGGCGACACACCACGGCGTAGTGTCACTGGATCTCTTGAAGGTCCTCGACAAGGCCAATCTTCGGAAGGGTCTTGCCGCCCACGCACTGCAGTTGCTGCTGCAGCTGGCCGATGAGTTCGGCACCTCGCTCGAGGTTATTCCCCGCAACATCGGGGGGCCGCTAAGCGATGAAGTTCTCGACGCCTGGTATCGGCGCCACGGCTTCGAATCTGAGGCTTCCGTCGATCCGCCGCAACCGATGCGGCGCGCGCCCAGATCGCCCACAGAGACGTGAACGCGGACGACGAGGAGTTAATGAAACCACTACGCGCGCACGCGCGCGAGGCCCAGGCCGACGCGCTGGAGCCGGCAGTCGCTATACAACGCGAAATTCGTCGACAGCGATCACGATGCCTCGGGGGAGCGCCGCGAAGTCGCGCGCCACCAGGATGATTTCCGCATCCTCGGGGATGCTGGGCATCGGCACGATTTCGGCCACCACGTAGATTGCAACGCCGAGGTCTCGACAAGCGTCGAGGTCGATGGTGTAGACAAAGCCGCGAGGCTGTACGCCGCCGTGCGTCGCGTAGAACTGAGCTCGCTCCAAGTGGGGAGTCGTCGATATGCCGGATGTTGGATAGCCAGCCTGGTGTTGCTGGTGCTCGACTACCGCGTTTGCCTCGCAGTCGCCCCAAAAAGCGTTGCCCCACTCGGCCCGGCCGAATTCGGGAGACTTGCGAAAGGGTGACGTCTCCTTGGGGCGCAGTTCGAGCCCTTGGCTCTCATGCTGCGAGACGCTGACACCGCGGTAGACCAGGCGCGCGGTCACTCTGGCGTTGCCTCACCGGCTTTGGCGCGCGTCTCGTTGGCGATCATCTCGGCGATCTCCTCTCGATGGACCGCAACGGTCTTGGGTGCCTCGATCCCCAGCAGCACCTGCCTACATCTGACGCCCAGCACCGTTACGGTAACGTCATTGCTGATCTTGAGTGATTCACCGTATCGGCGAGTGAGGATGCGAATGACGGCTACTCCAATTCTTGCAGGGTTGTTGCGTCCAATCGCCGGCGACTGTAGCGCCTAGCTTGAGGAATTGAAAATACAGGGGTGGTGGATTCCACCTACCCTTGCAAAACGTGACTGCGCTCACGTTGCTGTAACCTAATAGGTTGCGAAGCGTAACCTAACAGGTTACAATCCACCTTGCATGATCAAGAGCTTCAAGCACAAGGGACTCGCCGAGCTTTTCAACACAGGGAGCGCTCGGAAGGTCCAGGCGAAGCATGCCGCGCGACTAAAGTTGATCCTCACCATGCTCAACGCGGCGACGCATGCCGGGCAATTGAACTCTCCCGGGCTGCGGTTTCACCCGCTCAAGGGCAAACCGACGGGGCGTTACGCAGTGTGGGTTGATGAGAATTTTCGCGTGATTTTTCGATTTGAGGCCGCAAATGCGGTGGAGGTGGATTATGGCGACTATCACTAAGGCGGCGGCGGCCATGCATAGCCCGTCGCACCCCGGGGAGATCCTGCTGGAGATGCACATCAAGCCGATGGGCGTCACGATCACCCAGGTGGCCGACGCGCTGGGCGTGAGCCGCAAGCATCTCTCCTCGATCATCAACGGCCGCTCGCCGGTGACGCCGGATATGGCGATGCGCCTGGCCGTGGTATTCGAGACCGAAGCGGAGTTGTGGGTGAACCTGCAGGCGCAGCACGATCTATGGGAGGTAAGTCAGAAAAAGCCACCCAACGTGAAACCGCTGCGTAAGGCGGCCTGAGCCTGAATGCCGAATATGTGGGAAGTGTAGCTTCAAGTGTAGCCTGACCCGAATTCGGGTAGACCTCCGAACTCTATAACCACTTGATTTGATTGGTCGGGGCGACAAGATTCGAACTTGCGACCCCTTGCACCCCATGCAAGTGCGCTACCAGGCTGCGCCACGCCCCGACCGTGGGCCGAATGATAGCCGAAAGCGGCCCGGGGTTGACCGGAAATTTCTCCGGTCGAAGCGGCGTCAGCGCCGCAGGATCTTCATCAACTCTTCGAGTTCGACACGCATCTGGTGGATCAGCTGCTGGCTTTGGTTCAAATCAATCTGCGCGTCATCCCCGGCGAGGCGGTTACGGGCGCCCCCGATGGTGAAGCCCTGCTCGTACAACAGGCTGCGGATCTGGCGGATTATCAGGACGTCCTGACGCTGATAGTAGCGCCGGTTGCCGCGTCGCTTGACGGGCTTGAGCTGCGGGAATTCCTGCTCCCAGTAGCGCAGTACGTGGGGCTTTACGCCACACAGTTCGCTGACTTCACCGATGGTGAAATACCGCTTGCCGGGTATCGTCGGCAGCTCGTTATTATTGCTTGGTTCCAGCATACGCTTCGACGCGAGCCTTTAGTTTTTGACCAGGTCGGAAAGTCACTACGCGGCGCGCACTGATGGGAATTTCTTCGCCCGTCTTGGGATTTCTGCCGGGACGGCGGTTCTTGTCGCGCAGATCGAAATTGCCGAATCCAGAGAGTTTGACTTGTTCGCCGGATGACAGCGCAGAGCGAATCTCTTCAAAAAACAAATCCACGAGCTCTCGCGCTTCGCGTTTGTTGAGTCCCAGTTGGTCGAACAGGGCCTCGGCCATTTCTGCCTTAGTCAGGGCTGCCATTGCTTATTGGTCTCTTATTGTGGCGCTCAATTCCTGCTGCAGCCGCGCAACGACAGCGGCTACGACAGCATCCGCGTCGTCGTCAGTTAGCGTGCGTGAAGAATCCTGTAAAATCAAGCCTAAAGCGACACTTTTTCGTCCAAAATCTATCCCCGGTCCGCGATAAACATCGAAGACCCGGAGTTCACGCAAGAGACCTGATGCGCTAACACTAACATTTTCCTGGATATCTGCGAATGTCACGTTTTCAGCGACCACCAGGGCAATATCGCGTCGGATGCTGGGAAACTTTGAAATCTCTTTAAATTTCAATTCATTAGCTGCGAAAGCTGAATCCAGTTCTAGTTCAAAAACATACGGTGAAATAGTTAAATCGAGATCGCGCAAGACGCTCGGATGCATCTCACCGATCCAACCCACTGCCGTATCACCACGGTAGATTCGCGCGGTGCGTCCCGGACGCAGACAGCCTAATTTTTCAGGCACGAATTTAAAGCTGCTCACATCGCCAGTGAGTTCGAGCAAGCCAGTCACGTCGGCTTTCAAGTCAAAGAAGTCCATCGGCTCGCGCGGCATGGACCATTGCTCGGATCGGCGTGACCCGGCAGCGACTGCCGCAATGGTCTCCACTTCACGCAAGCCCTCTGCGCTCTGTAAATATTTCCGGCCGACTTCAAACAAGCGGACCCGTGACTGTTGCCGGCGCAGATTCTGCGCACACGCGCGCAGCAGTCCGGGCCACAACGACACGCGCATCTCGCTCAAGTCCGCCGAGATCGGGTTGGTCAACGCCAAGCCTTGGATTTCGGGAAACAGCAATCGCTGATCGGCAGGACTGACGAAGCTGTAGGTGATGGCCTCGCGATAGCCGCGATCCGCCAGAGCTGTGATCAGACGCGAACTGTCGATGCGGGATTCAGTAGCCGTGCCGCCCTTCTGTTCGACACTGGCATGACGCGCCGGGATGCTGTCAAAGCCGCGCAGGCGCGCCACTTCTTCGACCAGATCCTCTTCGATGCGCAGATCAAAGCGGCAGGTGGGAATGCGCACGCGCCAGCCATCGGCGGTTACGGTGACCTGTTCACTGATGGCATTCAACACCGCCACGACATCCGCATCGGCCACCTCAATGCCGAGCAGGCGACTCAAGCGCGCGCGGCGCAGCGTGATCCACACCTCGCCGGCAGCCGGTGCCGAGCCGCGATGCGCCTGCACCGGGCTTGCAGTGCCGCCTACGATGTCCAGCAACAAGGTGGTAGCGCGTTCGATGGCCATCACCGGCAGGCCCGGGTCTACACCGCGTTCAAATCGCTGCGCGGCATCCGTGACCAGCCCGAATTTGCGACCGCGGCCGATGATGGCATCGGGCGCGAAATGCGCAGCTTCCAAGAACACATCCGTGGTGGCATCGGAAATCGCTTTCTCATTGCCTCCCATCACGCCGGCCAAACCGACCGGGCCGCTCGCATCGGCGATGACCAGGAAACCCGCATCCAGGGAATGGGTCTTGCCATCCAACAGCGTGACCTTCTCGCCAGGTCTGGCCCAGCGCACGTCGATGCCTTGCGACAGACGACCCAGGTCATAGGCGTGCATCGGTTGGCCGAGTTCCATCATCACGTAATTCGTGACGTCGACCACGGCGGAAATGCTGTTCACACCGACGCGGCGCAGGCGTTCCTGCATCCACGCGGGCGAGCGCGCGCCTGCGCGGATGCCGCGGATCACGCGACCGGCAAACAGCGGGCAGGCCTCCGGCGCGTGGAGGGCGACCGGGAATTCGCCCTGCCCCGTCGGCGCCACCGCAGTGACGTTGTGCTTTAAATTTTGGCGATCGGTGGCCGCGGCGTAATCGCGTGCGATGCCGAGCACGCTCATGCAGTCGCCGCGGTTCAAGGTTTTGATCTCGAACAGGGTGTCGTCCAGATCCAGCGCCTGGCGTACGTCGGTGCCGAGCTTCAGCGTGGCGGCCAGCTCCATGATGCCTTCGTGCTCAGTGCCCAGCCCCAGTTCGCGCGCGGAACACAGCATGCCTTCGGAGTCGATGCCGCGCAGCTTGGCGCGCTTGATGTGGACGTCGTTCGGCAATTGCGCACCAACCATGGCCACGGCCACCTTCAATCCGGCGCGCACATTGCTGGCGCCGCAGATGATCTGCAGCCGATTGCTGCCATCGGTGGTCACGCTGCACACCGACAGCTTTCCAGCGTTCGGATGTTTCGAGGCTTCCAGCACCTCGCCGACGATCACATCATTGAACGGCGGTGCGGCAGGCTCGACGGATTCCACTTCCAATCCTGCCAACGTAAGTTGCTCCGCCAACTGCTTGGGTGCAGCGGCGGCGGGCACGAACTCCTGCAACCATCGGTAGGTGATCTTCATGGGAATTGCTTCAAGAAGCGCACATCGTTCTCGAAGAACAGACGCAGATCGTTGACGTCATAGCGCAGCATGGCGACACGATCGATGCCCATGCCGAACGCGTAGCCTTGCCACGCTTCCGGGTCGATGCCCACGGCCTTGAGCACGTTGGGGTGAATCATGCCGCTGCCGAGAATCTCCAGCCAGCCGGTCTGCTTGCACACGCGGCAGCCTTTGCCGTTGCAGAACACGCATTCGATGTCGACTTCAGCGGAGGGTTCGGTGAACGGGAAATACGAGGGCCGCAGGCGAAGCCCGAGCGGACGCTCGAAGTATTGCTCGACGAAGGAGGTGAGCATCGCCTTGAGATTGGCGAGGCTGACGTGCTCACCCACCACGATGCCTTCGACCTGGTGAAACATCGGCGTGTGCGTCATGTCCGAGTCGAGGCGATACACGCGGCCCGGCGCGATGACTGCGAACGGCGGCTTCAACCCGCGCATGGCGCGAATCTGCACCGGCGAGGTGTGTGTGCGCAGCAGGCGGCCGTCGGGAAAATAAAACGTGTCGTGCATGGCGCGCGCCGGATGATCGGCGGGAATGTTCAGCGCTTCGAAATTGTGGAAGTCGTCCTCGACTTCAGGACCCGTTGCCACTTGAAATCCGGCCTGTTTGAAGATGGCCTCGATGCGCAAACGTGCCTTGGTGACCGGATGCACGCTGCCGGCGTCTTCACCGCGACCAGGCAAGGTGACATCGATGGCGCCGGCGCTTAGTTCACGTTCGAGTTTGTCGGCTTCCAGGTCGCCGCGACGCGCTTCCAGCGCTTGCTGGATCGCCTCCTTGGCTTCATTGATCTTTTGACCTGCCGCCGGCCGCTCCGAGGACGGCAACGCGCCCAGAGCCTTGAGTTGATCGGTGAGCAAGCCCTTCTTGCCGAGCAGTCGGACGCGATGCTCGTCAAGCGCAGCGAGGTCTGCCGATGAGGCGATATCGCTCAAGGCCTGAGCCACGATCGCGGCGAGGGATTCTGCTGCGGCCATTGAAGCTTCCTACTGCTCTAGGGACGCGTACAGGACGAGCGCCTTCGCCCGTCCTGTACGCTGATCATCAGTCGCAATCAGACGGTGAGACTGGCCTTGGCCATTTCGGCGATGGCCGCAAAGGCTGGCAAATCGTGCACGGCAAGATCGGCGAGAACTTTGCGATCAATCGCCAGACCCGCTTTGTTCAAGCCGTCGATCAGGCGGCTGTACGATAGCCCGGACAAACGCGCAGCGGCGTTGATGCGGGTGATCCACAGCGAGCGGAACTCGCGCTTCTTCTCTTTGCGACCGCGATAGGCGTACTGGCCGGCCTTGATGACCGCCTGTTTCGCCGTGCGAAAGACTTTGCGCCGGGCGTTGAAATAGCCCTTCGCTTTTTTGAGGATTTTCTTGTGTCGACGTCCAGCAACGACGCCGCGTTTTACTCGTGCCATGTGTCATTCTCCTAATTTTTGGCCTGAACTAGGCGTTGGGCAGCATTTGCTTGACCCGACCCATGTCGGTTTCATGCACTTGCGATTCACGGCGCAGTTGCCGCTTACGCTTGCTTGGCTTTTTCGTCAGGATGTGACGACGATGGGACTGACCGCGTTTGAAGCCGTTTGCCGTTTTCACGAAACGCTTCGCCGCAGCCCTTTTAGTTTTCAACTTGGGCATGACTCTAACTCCTGGCCTTTATTGGCCTGATTTTCTAGCCCTGTTCACAAGTTAAAACGCACCAACTAAAGAGCGCGCTCCAACCGCTACAGGCGGGGTGACAAACTTGTTTAAGGTTTGCCGCTCACTTCTTTTTGGGCCCGAACACCATGACCATCTGCTTGCCTTCCATCAGCGGTGTTTGTTCCACCGTTGAGTGAGGGCCGAGATCTTCGGCGATGCGCGCCAGAAGGCGCCGGCCGATGTCTTGATGGACGAGCTCACGGCCACGGAAACGTAACGTTACCTTGGCCTTGTCACCCTCGGTCAGAAAGCGGATCAAATTACGCAATTTGACTTGGTAATCTGCCTCTTCCGTACCAGGACGAAACTTCACTTCCTTAACCTGGATCTGCTTCTGCTTACGCTTTGCCGCGTGCGCTTTCTTGTTTTGTTCAAACAAGAACTTGCCGAAATCCATCACCCGAACCACCGGTGGCTCAGCCATCGGTGAGACCTCTACGAGGTCCAGAGTCTGAGAGGTCGCCATCGCGAGCGCATCTGCTCGCGTCATGACTCCTGCCTGGCTGCCGTCTGCAGCAATCACTCGCACTTCGGGTGCCGAGATTTCTTCATTACGCCTTACGCGCTTGGACGTTGCGATAAACGATCCTCCAAAATAGTACGGCCGCGGCTCGCGTTTTCTTTGGCTAACTCAGACTGAAGCTCTTCGAGCCCCATGCTGCCTAAGTCTTTGCCACTGCGCGTGCGCACGGCCAGGGTGCGTCCCTCCACTTCCCGGTCGCCAGCGACCAAGAGGTAAGGAACGCGTTTTAATGTGTGCTCGCGGATTTTAAAGCCTACCTTCTCATTCCTCAAGTCCGTTTCGACTCGAAGCCCCTGATTTCTCAGGTTTTCCGCAACATTCAGGCAGTATTGGTCCTGCCGCTCGGTGATTCCCATGACAACAGCCTGCACCGGCGCAAGCCAGGTGGGCAGCTTGCCGGCATGGTGTTCGAGCAAAATCCCGATAAAACGCTCGAGTGAACCGAACATGGCGCGGTGCAGCATGACTGGTGCATGCTTCTGGCTGTCCTCGCCGACGTAGTGAGCGCCCAGGCGCACCGGTAGGTTCAGATCTACCTGTAGGGTGCCGCATTGCCAGTCGCGGCCGATGGCATCTCGCAGCACGAACTCCAGCTTGGGGCCGTAGAAGGCGCCCTCGCCTGGATTCAGCGTGGTCTCGATGCCAGCGGCGTCGGAGGCGGCCTTGAGCGCCGCTTCGGCGCGATCCCACGTCTCATCCGACCCTACCCGCTTGGGCGGCCGATCCGAAAACTTGATGCGCACGTCATCGAACCCGAAATCCCGGTAGATGCTCAGGATCAGCTCGGTAACCGACACCGACTCGGCGGTGATCTGGTCCATGGTGCAGAAGATGTGAGCATCGTCCTGCGTAAAGGCGCGCACACGCATCAGACCGTGCAACGCGCCCGACGGCTCGTAGCGGTGCACCTTGCCGAACTCGGCCAGGCGCAGCGGCAGTTCGCGGTAGCTGCGCAGACCTTGATTGAACACCTGCACGTGACCGGGACAGTTCATCGGCTTGATCGCGAACACACGCTCATCCGGCGTCTTGGTCATGAACATGTTTTCGCCGAATTTTTCGATGTGGCCCGACTGCACCCACAACTCGCGGTCCATGATCTCCGGCGTGTTCACTTCCTGGAAGCCGCCCTCCACCTGGCGCTCCCGCATGTACTTGATCAGCGCCTGGAACAACGTCCAGCCCTTCGGGTGCCAGAACACGGCACCGGGTGCTTCGTCCTGCAGGTGGAACAGGTCCAACTCGCGACCGATGCGGCGGTGATCGCGTTTCTCCGCCTCTTCGAGACGGGTGAGGTATTCCTTGAGTTGCTTCTCGTTCGCCCAGGCGGTGCCGTAAATCCGCTGCAACATCTCGTTGCGTGAATCGCCACGCCAGTAGGCGCCCGCGACTTTCATGAGTTTGAAGGCTTTGAGTTTGCCGGTGCTGGGCACGTGCGGGCCGCGGCATAAGTCTTCCCAGCTACCCTGCCCGTACAGGCTAATGTCTTCGCCGGCGGGAATCGCGCCGATGATCTCAGCCTTGTAGCGCTCGCCGATGCTCTTGAAATGCGCAACCGCCGCATCGCGCGGCAAGGTGCGGCGATTCACGGGCAGATCGCGCGCCGCGATTTCCGTCATGCGCTTTTCGATGGCCGCCAGATCGTCGGTCGAGAACGGACGCTTGTAGGCAAAGTCGTAAAAAAAGCCGTCTTCGATGACAGGTCCGATGGTCACCTGCGCATCCGGGAACAACTCCTGCACCGCATTGGCCAGCAGGTGCGCCGTGGAATGGCGGATGACCTCGAGGCCTTGCGGGTCCTTGTCGGTGACGATGCTCAAGGTCGCATCGTGCTCGAGGAGGTACGAGGTATCGACGAGCTTGCCGTCGACGCGGCCCGCGAGGGCGGCCTTGGCAAGCCCGGCACCAATGGACGCGGCGACCTCGGCCACGGTGATGGGCCGATCGAAGCTCTTTTGGCTCGAATCGGGAAGTGTGATGACGGGCATAAGCCCTTCAATATAGCAGAGCGAGGGGTCGTCATGCTCCCGCAGTGAAGGCCGCGGGAGCGGTGGTGCGCGCTAGTGGGATCGAACCACTGACCCCCACCATGTCAAGGTGATGCTCTACCGCTGAGCTAAGCGCGCTTAAGAGGGCGCGAACGATACCGGATTTGCCTCCGGCAATAAAGACCCTGAATCGCTGAACTTGAACTGGGCCTCGCCGACGACCACGACGTCGCCGTCTTTGAGCTTTTGGCGGTTGATCTTGCGGCCGTTGACGATGACCCCGTTGGTGCTGTTCAGGTCCTCGATGATGGCGTGCTGCGCACCGGTGAGGATGAGCGCGTGGTGGCGGCTCACGGAGGAAGAATCGATGCGGACATCGCTTTCAGGGGACCGTCCCAGCCGGGTTCGGCCGCCCAATGCGTAGGTCGTCGCCAAGCCGTTGTCGATGCGCATCAACGTGGCGGTCAGCAGCGTGCCGCCATGCTTCATGGACTCCCCAGCATCGTTCCCAAGTACAGCAACCGGGCTCGCCGGTGCCGGCGCTTGTCCTGGTGTGGCGCCGAGGCGTTCGATGCTCGATTGCAGCCGGCCCAGCACCTGCGCGCTGTTGTTGGCGCTGCGTTCCAGCCGGCGGATCAGGAATTCGCGTTCCTCCAAGGCGCCGCGCGACCGCTCCAGGGAGGCCTGCAGCTTGCGGACTTCGCTTTCCGATGCCTCGAAAGCCTGCGACTTGGCATCCAGCTCGCTGCGCAGTCGTTGAATGTCAGCCTCGGCCGCTTCGATGGGCCGGCGAACTTCATCGAGCAGCGAGCTCGTTGCCGACAGCTCGCCTTCCAGTTCGGCAATGCGCGCAGCGTCCGTGGCGGACTCGGCCTTCGCCGTCTCGAGGGCGGCGAGCTGGCGCTGAATCTGTTCATCATCCAACCGCTTCTGCTGCAGTGCTTCGGAAAGAGCGCGATCCAGTTCGGCGATGCGGGCCATGTGCTCGGCCTGCCCTGCTTCCAGGGATTGCAGCTGCACCTGCAGTTGCGATTTGGTGTCTCGTTCGTCCTGCAGCGCGCGTTCGCGCGTCGACAGAGTGTCCGCGAGTTGCTGGCGTTCGGCGGAGGATTTGCTCTGTTCGGCGTCGCGCGCCTTGAGCTGCAACAGCAGTTCCTGCCGCGTGCGTTCGCTGTCTTCCAGCGCCACGAGCTGCTTCTTGGAAGCGTCTGCGCTTTGCTCGAGCGAACTTTGCAGCGATCGCAGGTTCTGCGCGCGCTCTTCCAACTGTGCTTCGGCTGCGTTGAGTTTGCCGCTCAATGCATCGGCCTGACCTTCGAACTTGGCCGCATCGGCAAGTGCCACCGCAAGTTTCCCGTCCATCTCGCGAAACATATCTTCGCGATTGCTTCGTTGCCACTCGCGCGACTGCAGGTTCTCCAGGAATTCGGTCGACTGTTTCTTGAACAGTGCCGCTTCACGCTGCGAGATTGCCAGCGACTGTTCCCTGCTCTTGATCTGTGCGCTGAGCGCGCTGATGGACGATTGTGCCGACTGCAGTTCGCTGCGGCCCTGGTCGATTTGCGTACGCGCGCTGGTGAGGTCCGCACTCAGTGCGGCAGTGGCGGCACTATTGGCTTCCAATTTCTGCAACAGGCCGGCGTGATCGCGCCGCAGATCATTGATCTGGTGATCGCGGTCACCGACGGTGTGCATGGCTTGCGCCAGCGCATCTTCACGCGCCGCCAGAGTCGTCCGCAACGCCTGGGTTTCGCCGTTGAGGCGAAGCGCTTCGCGCGTGGACTCTTCAATGCGATCACGTGACACTTTGAGTTCGTGATCGAGGATTTCCTGGTGCGCGTTCTGCTGCGCAATGCGCGCTTCAGCCTGCTGAACGCTGTCGATCAGCGCCGGCAGATCGATGCGTGCGTGGCGGTCGGTGTCCGATGTGGTTGCGTTGGGATCGAGGCGTGCCGTGGCACCCTGCTCCTTGTCAGCATGCGGAAACTTTGACATGTCCAAAACCGGTAATTCGTCGGTCTTGTCCAAGTCAGCTTCTTGCAAGGGCTGTGATTCTTGCACCGTGGCCATGCGCGATCCTTACACCTAATTGAGGCTTAAGTTTAGCCCAGGGACTGCGCCGGCAATGTGATCAGCGGCGCGCTTTGGGAGGAATATGTAATATTACCCCGCCTGCTTGTCCGGTACCCCGAATGCAGCGCTGCGCAGGCGGTGAATTTCATCCCGCAACCGCGCCGCCTGCTCAAATTCCAGGTTTCGAGCCAATTTAAACATCTCGGCTTCCAGTTTCTTGAGCTTTTTAACCGCCTGTTCCGGCGCCATGGCAACTCCGGCGAACTGCTCGCCGGACCCGTCGAGGCCGGTGCTGCGGGCACCCTCCATGACATCGGTAACGCCCTTGACGATGCTGCGTGGCGTAATGCCGTGTTCCTGGTTGTATTGGATCTGTTTGTTGCGGCGTCGTTCGGTCTCTGACATTGCCCGCTCGATCGAACCGGTAATCCGATCCGCATACAGGATGGCTTTGCCGTTGACGTTTCGCGCCGCGCGGCCAATGGTCTGGATCAACGAGCCTTCCGAGCGCAGGAACCCCTCCTTGTCCGCGTCCAAGATCGCCACCAGCGACACCTCGGGCATGTCCAGTCCCTCGCGCAGCAGGTTGATGCCGACGATGACATCGAATTTGCCCAACCGCAGATCGCGAATGATCTCCGAGCGCTCCACCGTTTCCACATCCGAGTGAAGATAGCGGACCTTGACGCGATGTTCGCTCAGATATTCGGTCAGGTCTTCGGCCATGCGCTTGGTGAGCGTGGTGACCATCACCCGCTCATTCTTGGCGACGCGCAGATGGATTTCCGACAGTAGGTCATCCACCTGCGCGCGCACGGGGCGGATCTCCACTTCCGGATCGATCAGGCCCGTGGGACGCACCACCTGCTCGACGATCTGCGCGGACAATGCTTTTTCGTAGGCGGCCGGCGTCGCCGACACGTAAATGGTTTGCGGAGCGAGCTTCACGAATTCATCGAATCGCAATGGCCGGTTATCCAGCGCCGAAGGCAGGCGGAAGCCGTATTCGACCAGCGTCTCTTTGCGTGACCGGTCGCCTTTGTACATCGCACCTAATTGCGGAATGGTTTGATGACTTTCATCGATGATGAGCAGCGAATTCGGCGGCAGGTAATCGAACATGCACGGCGGCGGCTCGCCCGCGCTCCGTCCGGACAGATAGCGCGAGTAATTTTCGATGCCGGAGCAATAGCCGACTTCGTTCATCATCTCCAGATCAAAGGTCGTGCGCTGCTGCAAGCGCTGCGCTTCAAGCAGCTTGCCTGCGCCGTGCAGATCTAAAAGCCGCGAGCGCAACTCCTCGCGGATCTCGCCCACCGCCTGATGCACGCGTTCGCGCGGCGTCACGTAGTGAGTGGAGGGAAACACGGTCAATCGCGGTACCTTGCGCAAGATCTCGCCGGTCAGCGGATCGAAAAAACTCAAGGACTCGACCACGTCGTCGAACAGTTCGATGCGCACCGCTTCGCGTTCGGACTCTGCCGGGAATACGTCGATGACATCACCGCGCACGCGAAAGGTGCCTTGATGCAGATCGATTTCATTGCGTGTGTATTGCATATCCGCCAGACGCCGCAACAGCTTGCGCTGATCGAGCGGGTCGCCGCGCGAGACATGCAGCACCATGCTGAGGTATGCCTGAGGGTCGCCCAATCCGTAGATGGCTGAGACTGTGGCGACGACGATGGCATCGGGTCGTTCGAGCAGCGCCTTGGTCGCGGACAAGCGCATCTGCTCGATGTGCTCATTGATCGAGGAGTCCTTCTCGATGTAAGTGTCGGAGGAAGGCACGTAGGCCTCGGGCTGGTAGTAGTCGTAATAGGAAACGAAATACTCCACCGCGTTCTTCGGAAAGAATTCCTTGAACTCACCGTACAACTGCGCGGCGAGCGTCTTGTTATGGGCCAGCACCATGGTGGGCCGCTGCACCTGCGCGATCACATTGGCAATGGTGAAGGTCTTGCCCGAGCCGGTGACGCCCAGCAGGGTTTGATGCGCCAGACCCGACTTCAGGCCGTCGAGCAGTTTCTCAATGGCCTGTGGCTGGTCGCCGGCCGGTTTGTAGTCGCCGTAGAGCTGAAAATTCATGCCTGCATTGTCCCATGTTGCGACCGCGCGTGAGCGCCAATGGCGCGCGCCGTCCGATTTTCGTACACTTGCGCGCTGCATTTTTTACAGGAAACAAGTCCGTGCCCATGTATATCTCCAAGCGCGTTTCGAAGGTCAAGCCCTCCCCGACTCTGGCGGTCACCGCTCGCGCGGCCAAGCTCAAGGCCGAGGGCAAGGACATCATCGGCCTGGGCGCCGGAGAGCCGGATTTCGACACGCCGGCGCACATTGCCGAGGCCGGCATCGACGCCATCCGCAAAGGCATCACCCGCTATACCGGGGTCGACGGCACGCCGGAACTCAAAGACGCCATCATTGCCAAATTCAAGCGCGATAACGAGCTCACCTACAACCGCTCGCAGATCATCGTTTCCTGCGGCGCCAAGCAGACCTGCTTCAACCTCTGCGCGGCCGTCCTGGACCCGGGCGATGAGTGCATCATTCCGGCGCCCTATTGGGTGTCGTATCCGGATATGGTGCTGCTTGCCGACGGCAAGCCGGTCATCGTATCTGCGGGGCAAGCGCAAGGTTTCAAGATCACGCCGCAGCAATTGCGGGAGGCGATCACGCCGCGTACCCGTCTGTTCCTGATCAACAGCCCCAGCAACCCCACCGGCGCGGCCTACACCAAGGCCGAGCTGCAGGCGCTGGGCGCCGTGCTGGCTGAGCACCCGCAGATCGTCATCGGCTCAGACGAGATGTATGAGCACATCTACTGGGCGCCGGAACCCTTCACGAGCTTTGCGCAAGCCAACCCGCAGCTCTACGACCGGACGGTCACCATCAACGGCCATTCCAAGGCATACGCGATGACGGGCTGGCGCATCGGCTATTGCGGCGGGCCGACCGAACTCGTGACCGCCATGGCCACGGTCCAGGGTCAATCCACCTCCAATCCCGCCAGCATGTCGCAGCGTGCAGCAACGGTCGCTTTAAACGGCGATCAGGCTTGTGTGGGAGAGATGAACAAGGCTTACCAGCAGCGGCACGACTTTCTGGTTGCGGGCTTGAATCGCCTGCCCGGCATTTCCTGTAACGCCGGCGCGGGAACCTTCTATGCCTTTGCCAATGTCACCGGCGCCATGCGCACTTTAAATCTCGCCGACGACAGTGCATTCGCGGAGTACCTGCTGTTGCAGGCCGGCGTGGCGGTCGTGCCGGGCTCCGGGTTCGGTGCCCCAGGCCACATGCGCCTGTCGTTCGCCTGCAGCATGAAAACCCTCGAAGACGCGCTGGCCCGGATAGCTGCCGTCCTCAGCGCAAACGTGGCAAAACGGGCCTAAAGCATTCATTTTCTTGACTTGAGCGCGCGGCTTCCTGACAATCCGCGCCTCTTTACTGTTCCCCGGTAGCTCAGTGGTAGAGCGACGGACTGTTAATCCGTTGGTCGGCGGTTCGAATCCGTCCCGGGGAGCCAACACTTCAAAGGTTCATGCAGGCACCGCCCCCTATGACCTCACCACTCCTCATCGCCAAACACGGCGCGACTGAATGTTTCCTCTTACCCGCGCTGGCCAATCGGCACGGCCTGATTACCGGCGCCACCGGCACCGGCAAGAGCATCACGCTGCAGACCATGGCGGAGAATTTCAGCCGCATCGGTGTTCCGGTGTTCATGGCTGACGTCAAAGGCGACCTCACCGGGATTACTCAGGCAGGCAAGATCAGCGACAAGCTGGCAGCGGTTTTGAAAGATCGCGGTCTGGATGCGCCGCAATCCCGAGCCTGTCCGTCAACGTTATGGGATGTGTTTGGCGAGCAAGGTCATCCGGTGCGCGCCACTATCAGCGACATGGGGCCGTTGCTGTTGTCGCGCATGTTGGATCTGAACGAGACACAGCAAGGCGTGCTGCAACTGGTGTTCAAGATTGCGGATGATCGCGGCATGCTGCTGCTGGATCTGAAAGATCTACGCGCCATGCTGCAGTTCGTCGGCGACGCCGGCAGTCAGTTCACCACCGAATACGGCAATGTCAGCGCCGCCAGCATCGGCGCCATTCAGCGCGGGCTGTTGCAGATCCAGGAACAAGGCGGCGACAAATTCTTCGGCGAGCCCATGCTCAACATCGCCGACTTTCTGCAAACACAATCCGGCGCCGGCGTCATCAACATCCTAGCCGCCGACAAGCTGATGAACGCGCCGCGTTTGTACGCCACCTTCCTGCTGTGGATGTTGAGTGAGTTGTACGAGCGCCTGCCCGAGGTCGGCGATCTGGACAAGCCGAAGCTGGTATTTTTCTTCGACGAAGCACATCTGCTGTTTACGGATGCGCCCAAAGTGCTGCTGGAAAAAGTCGAACTGGTTGTTCGTCTGGTGCGCAGCAAGGGCGTTGGCGTGTATTTTGCTACTCAAAATCCGCTGGATATTCCGGATACGATCCTGGGGCAGTTGGGCAATCGCGTGCAGCATGCCTTGCGCGCCTTCACGCCGCGCGACCAGGCCGCCGTCAAAGCGGCTGCCACCACCATGCGCGTCAATCCGGCGCTGAACATGGAAACCGCGATCACCGAATTGGCGGTGGGCGAAGCGTTGATCAGCTTCCTCGACGCCGGCGGTCGCCCCAGCGTCACCGAGCGCGTGTTCGTAATTCCGCCCGGCAGCCAGATCGGGCCGATCACGCCGGAGCAGCGCAAGGCGCTGATGGCCAGTTCGCTCGTCGCAGGTGTTTACGAAACGGCGATCGACCGTGAATCCGCCTATGAAAAGATCAAGGGTCGGGTGGCCGGCGGCGATGCGGCCGTACCCCCAAACGCACCGGCGGCCGGTGGCGCAGCAACGCCTGAGCCGGCGGCCGGCAGTGGCGGCCTGTTCGGATCACTCAAGGATGTCTTGTTCGGCACGGTCGGACCCCGCGGCGGCAAACACGAAGGGTTGGCCGAATCGGCGGCCCGCTCAGCCGCCCGCTCCATCGGATCCAGCGTGGGTCGGCAGATCATTCGCGGCGTGTTGGGCGGGATTTTGGGCGGCTCCGGACGACGCTAGCCGGGCGCGACGGACCTCGACTGCGTCGCCAAAAATGCCGTTACACGCACGGTCCGCGCCGCGAATGTGACCGCAAGCACATTGCAGGGCCGCTGACCACGCTACCTTGCTGTCTCATCAGCCCCTTCGGGCCAGAACAGGTGTTGGCGGACATGAAGTTGATCACGCGCTTCTCATTGTTAATCATTGCGCCGCTTGCGTTGGGCGCCTGCTCCAGCATGAGTGCCAAGGAATGCAGCGTCGTGGACTGGCGCAGCATTGGCTATGAGGATGGCGTCAATGGTTACGCCGGCGATCATATCGCCCAGTATCGCAAGGCCTGCGCCAAACATGGTGTCGGCACAGACCTCGCCTCCTACCAGGCTGGACGCGAGGCGGGCTTGCGCGAATACTGTCAGCCGGCCAACGGTTATCGCGTCGGCGCAAACGGCGGCGAGTATGGCGGGGTCTGCCCTGCTGCGCTGGAACGTCCTTTCTTAAGCGCCTTTGAAGCGGGACATGAGTTGTACATGTTCGAATGGCGCGCCAACAACGCCGCCAATGAACTGGCGGCAAAGCGTCGCGAACGCAACTATATCGAACAGGAAATCATCAGCAATTCCGCGGCCATCATCAGCGCTGACTCGACGGTGGAAAGCCGTGCACACGCGCTGGTCGCCACGCATCAACTGGTGGAACGCGCCGGCCACGTGGAATCGCAGATCGGGCAACTCGAACATGACAAGGCTCAGTATGAGCAAGAGCTGCAGACTTACCGCGCGCGCGTGGCCGTCAACCGCTGACCGGTTGGGGTGACTCGTGCGTGGCAACCGTACCCACGGAGGCCACCACGATGAGAAGGATGGCGATCACCTGCGTCATCGACAGCCGCTCCTTCAGCAGGATGAGGCCGGCAATTGCGCCGATGCCCGGCTCCACGCTCATCAACACGCCGAACGTTTTCGCTGACAGCCGCGTCATCGACATCATTTCCAACGAGTAGGGAATGGCGCTCGACAACAACGCCATCGCCACGGCGGCCGGCAAAATGGACGGAGCGAACATCGCCAACCCTGACTGCGCAATGCCGAGCGGCGCAACAACGATGGTGGCGATCAGGGAGCCGTAGGCCACCGCCGGTCCGCTTCCGCCTGCCCCCGCGCGCTGACCGAACACGATGTAGGCCGCCCAGAAAACCCCCGCACCCAGCGCGAATGCCACGCCCACAGTGTCGAGGTGTTCCGCACCGACACTGATCGGTAGCAGAAGCACCACGCCCGTAATCGCCAGCGCCACCCACAGATAATCGCTGGGGCGCCGTGAGGCCAGCAGCGCGACCCCGAGCGGACCGGTGAATTCAAGTGCGACGGCCACGCCCAACGGGATCCGGCTCAGCGCGGCGTAGAACAACGCATTCATGCAGCCCAGGGAGATGCCGTAGGCGAGAATGAAGCGACGATGTTCAGGCGCAACCCGCGACCGCCAGGGCCGCCAGATCGCCAGCATCATCAGGCACGCCAACCCCAGCCGCAGGGTCGTGGCAGCCGCGGGGCCGATGATCGGGAACAAACCCTTGGCTACCGATGCGCCTGCCTGAATGCAGCACATGGCGATTAACGCGGCGGCGATCGGCATCGCTGCCGAGGAACGGATGGTCGTGGTCAAGGGGCCTGCTTTGTGGCTGTCAGGCCCTGATTGGCGGGTGCCTGGACATATGCACTGTAAACCTGTACAGTACATACAGCTAGATCAAATTGGTACTCGGTCAGTACCCGTCCTACGCTCGCGGTCAGTCTTCGACTACCTTCGTTTTTTTTAACCCCCCTCGCGACTGACCGCTGCGCACCCTTTGTTGGGTTGCGTCGTGCGAGTCCAAAAATTTTAAGGATTTTAAATGTCTTTTACCGATCTCGGGCTGTTGCCCGAAATTCTGCGTGCCGTTTCTGAAAAAGGTTACGACACCCCTACTCCCATTCAAAAAGAAGCCATCCCCGCCGTGTTGAGCGGCCGTGACGTGCTCGCCGGCGCGCAGACCGGAACCGGCAAAACCGCCGGCTTCGTATTGCCTATTCTGCAAAAACTTACCGCTGATCAGAACCCGGCACAGCGTGCCCCACGTGCGCTCGTGCTCACGCCGACGCGTGAGCTCGCGGCGCAGATTGCGGATAACGCCAAGAGCTATGGCCGTTACCTGAAGATCCGCAGCTTCGTCGTCTTCGGCGGCGTGAACATCAACCCGCAGATGACCGCGCTACGCAATGGCTGTGATCTGTTGGTCGCCACCCCTGGTCGCCTGCTCGATCTGGCGCAGCAACGCGCCGTCGATTTGTCCAAGGTGCAGATACTGGTGCTGGATGAAGCCGATCGCATGCTCGACATGGGCTTCATCAACGACATCAAGAAAATCATTCGCCTGCTGCCCCAGAAGCGGCAGAACCTGCTGTTCTCAGCCACCTACTCGGATGACATCCGTGGATTGGCCGAGCGACTGCTGAGCAATCCCGTGGCCATCCAGGTCGCACCGCGCAATGCTGCCATCGAGATCGTCGAGCAGCGCGCCTATCGCGTTCAGAAGGAACAGAAGCGCCATTTGCTGGTGCACCTGATCAAGGAAGGCAACTGGCAACAGGTGCTGATTTTCACGCGTACCAAACACGGCGCGAACCGTCTGACGCAGCAATTGGAAGGCGCCGGCATCGAGGCGGCGGCCATCCATGGCAACAAGAGCCAGGCAGCCCGCGTCAAAGCGCTGGAGATGTTCAAGAACAGCAAGATCACGGCACTGGTCGCCACCGAAGTCGCCGCGCGCGGCCTGGACATCAAAGAACTGCCGCATGTCGTGAACTACGAACTGCCGAACGTTCCCGAGGACTATGTGCACCGCATCGGCCGCACGGGTCGGGCAGGCGCGGGTGGCGAAGCGACCTCGCTGGTGTCATCGGATGAAACCGGGTTGTTGCGCGACATCGAACGTGTGCTGCGCCGAAGTATTCCGACGTTGCCGACACCGGTTTTCAAAATCGTCGAGTCGGCACCGATGCCTGCGCGCAGCGAATCACAGGGTTCGCATTCGGGCTCGCGGCCGCAGAATCGTGGCGGTTCACGTCCTGGACACGGCAATCGTTCGGGTGGATCGTCGGACCGCGGCCGTCCGCAGCGTTCGCAATCCAACGCGGGACGTTATCGCTAGGCAATGATGCCGACGCATCGGACTCATTCGCTTGAGTCCGGTGCGTGTCCGACCGCTACAGCGTCTTGCTGAGCTTCTTGAGGTAGGAACGAAAGTCCTTGCCCAGCGAGCTGTGGTTCAGGCCATATTCAACCGTCGCCTGCAGGTACCCAAGCTTGCTGCCGCAATCGTAGCGAGTGCCTTCGAATTCATAGGCGTACACCGGCTCTTTTTTCATGAGCCGCGCAATGCCGTCGGTGAGTTGGATTTCTCCGCCCGCGCCCTTGCCTACCTGCATCAGTTCTTCGAACACTTGACCTGTCAACAGATAGCGGCCGACGACGGCCAGGTTTGACGGGGCCTTCGCCGGCTTCGGCTTTTCCACGATGTGCGAAATCCGGCTGACGCGCGGAGCGATGTGACCCTCGACCGACACGATGCCGTATTTATCCGTTTCGGACTTCGGCACGGTCTGCACGCCCAGCACACTCCCACCATGCGTGGCATGTACTTTGACCATCTGCCGCAGACACGGCACCTTTGCGTCGATGAGATCGTCGGCAAGGTGAACCATGAACGGCGCATTGCCGACGACCGGCTTCGCGCACAAAACTGCGTGGCCGAGTCCGAGTGGCGCGGACTGTCGGATGTAAACGCATGCGGCCCAGCTCGGCAAAATGCCGCGCAAGGTGTCGAGCAATTCCTGCTTGCCTTGCGCCAACAGCGCGGCATCGAGTTCCGGATCCGAGTCGAAGTGATCTTCGATTGCCCGCTTGGAACTGCCGGTGATGAACACCAGCGTTTCCGCACCCGCCGACAACGCCTCTTCGGCGGCGTATTGAATCAGCGGCTTGTCCACGATGGGCAGCATCTCTTTGGGACTTGCCTTCGTGGCCGGGAGAAACCGCGTGCCACGTCCTGCGACCGGAAAGACCGCGGTTTTAACGTTGTAGATACTCATTATCCGGCAATGATACCGGATCGTTATGTGAAGTCTGCGGAGCAACGCACAAAATGTGCGGGGCCGCCTGAGCGGCCCGGCACATGGCAATTATTGCTCTGCCCCGGCCATGGCATCGGCCGCTGCCGGCTTGGACGCCTTGGTGTTGTTGGTCCGGATGTTGGCGCGATTGCGCTCCAACATCTTCGCACCGAAGCCCTTGACCTTGCGCAGCTCGTCTGCGGATTTGAAGGGGCCGTTCTTGTCACGATATTGGACGATGGCCTGCGCCTTGGCCAGACCCACACCCTTCAGTTCCTTGGCGATCTGCGCCGCATCGGCGGAATTGACATTGACGGGACCTGCGAGGGCCGCGAAGGGGGCACACAGGGCCAGGCTCAGCAGCAGATGAGGCGTAAATGGAATTTGCATGAGTTCCTCCTTGAACAAAAATTCGCCAGCTGAATGCTGACGGGAGGAACTATAGGCGCTGGGCCACCCTTAAGCGCAGGCGAAAGCCGCCGGAACGTTTAGAAACTGAACGTCAGTCGCGAATCGGCTGACCCGCGCCTTCATTCACCCGTTCGCGCAAATCCTTGCCGGGTTTGAAATGCGGAACGTACTTGCCGGCCAGTGCGACGGCCTCGCCGGTCTTGGGGTTGCGACCCTGCCGCGGCGGCCGAAAATGCAGGGAGAAGCTGCCGAAACCACGGATCTCGATGCGTTCGCCGGTGGCCAGCGCATCGCTCATGATTTCCAGAATCTGTTTGACAGCGAGTTCCACGTCTTTCGCGGGCAAGTGCTTTTGCTTCGCCGAGATGATCTCGATGAGCTCCGATTTCGTCATGATCGACCCGTAGTTTTCGTTAATCATACGAACTTTGTGGTCCGCTGCTGCGCCCGACGAGCGCAGCAGCGGGCTCCATTGCTCAATCCTGACCTGAGATCTGTTCTTTCAACAAATCGCCCAGGCTCGTGCCCGTGGGAGAATCGGTCCGATAGTTCTGCATGGCTTCCTGCTCCTCGTGGATGTCCTTCGCCTTGATCGACAGCGCAATGCTGCGGCCTTTGCGATCCACGCCGGTGAACTTGGCTTCGATTTCCTCGCCGACCTTCAGCAACACGCGCGCGTCTTCGACGCGGTCACGTGACAGCTCGGAGGCCCGCAACTGACCGTCGACACCGTTGCCCAAGTCGATGATGGCGCCCTTGGCGTCGACTTCGCGGACCACACCTTTGACGATGGTGCCCTTCGGATGCTCGGCGATGTAAGCGGAGAACGGATCCTTCGCTAATTGCTTTACCCCTAAGCTGATGCGTTCGCGCTCCGGATCGATGGACAGCACCATGGCCTCCAACTGCTGACCCTTCTGATAGCTGTGTACCGCCTCTTCGCCTGGGATATCCCAGGAAATGTCGGACAGATGCACCAGACCGTCGATGCCTCCGGCCAGGCCGATGAAGATGCCGAAATCGGTGATGGACTTGATCTGGCCCGCGACCTTGTCGCCGCGGTTGTAGTTCTCGCCGAACTCCTTCCAGGGGTTGGTCTTGCACTGCTTGACGCCGAGGCTGATGCGGCGACGCTCTTCGTCGATGTCCAACACCATGACTTCGACTTCCTGACCGACGTGAACGACCTTGGCCGGATTGACGTTCTTGTTGGTCCAATCCATTTCCGACACGTGCACCAGGCCTTCGAAGCCTTCTTCGATTTCCACGAAGCAGCCGTAGTCGGCAATGTTGGTGACCTTGCCGAACAGACGCGTGTTCGCTGGGTAGCGGCGCGCGATGTTCTGCCAGGGATCCGAACCCAATTGCTTCAAGCCGAGCGAAACGCGCTGACGTTCGCGGTCGAACTTCAGAATGCGGACGTCGATTTCATCGCCCACCTTGACGACTTCGGAAGGATGCTTGACGCGCTTCCATGCCATGTCGGTGATGTGCAGCAGCCCGTCGATGCCGCCGAGGTCGACGAACGCACCGTAATCGGTGAGGTTCTTGACCACGCCTTTGACCGCGGCGCCTTCCTGCAGATTGTCCAAGAGTGCCGAACGCTCGGCGCTGTATTCCTGTTCGACCACCGCACGACGCGACACGACCACGTTATTGCGCTTCTGATCGAGCTTGATGACTTTGAATTCGAGCGGCTTATTTTCGAGGTAGGAAGGATCGCGAACCGGGCGAACATCGACCAGCGAACCGGGCAAGAAGGCTCGTACATTGTCGATCTCGACGGTGAACCCGCCTTTGACGCGACCGGTGATGATGCCGTTGACGACTTCTTGCTTTTCGAATGACTGTTCAAGGCGGGTCCAGGTGCGGGCGCGCTTGGCTTTCTCACGCGAGAGGCGCGTTTCGCCGGAGCCGTCTTCCACGCTGTCCAGCGCGACTTCGACTTCTTCGCCGACGACGGCTTCCATCTCGCCTTTTTCATTCTTGAACTGTTCGGCCGGAATGACGGCTTCGGATTTCAATCCGACGTTGACGACTACATAGTCCTGGCCGACTTCGACGATCAAACCGGTGAGGATGGTGCCGGGGCGGATGCGCTGGCTGGCAATGCTCTGTTCGAACAGTTCTGCAAAACTTTCTGTCATGTTTTCTCTGCTTGGAGCAATCGGCTCCGTTCTTTGCCCTAGCGCAGTTCCCGCGCACTATGGGGTTGTACAAAATGAGACGCTCACATCCGTATGCGCGCCACCCAAAAAACTACAAACTCAGACGATCCTTCGCCAGTTGCATGACCTGTGCAACCACTGCGTCGATCGTCAGACCGGTCGAATCGAGGATCACCGCGTCGGCACTTGCCCGAAGCGGGGATACTGCGCGCGTCGCATCGCGACGGTCGCGTTCGGCTATGTCCTGAGAAAGGTGCGCAAGGCTAGCAGGAAGTCCCTTGTCTTTCAACTGCTTATAGCGTCTTAGAGCCCGTTCGTCGGCGTCCGCGACGAGGAAAATCTTGAGCGGCGCGGCAGGGAAAACCACGGTGCCCATATCGCGCCCGTCCGCCACCAGCCCTGGTGCGGCCGCAAAGCGTCGCTGGCGCTCCAAAAGGGCCGCCCGAACCGGTACGAGGGCCGCGACTTTCGAGGCGTCATTACCCGCCTCCTCCGTCCTGATGGCGTTGGTAACGTCCTGCTCACCCAACCAGATCTGCTCTTCACCCCGCGAATCCGAGCCGAAGCGGATTTCCAGCCCCATTGCCAGCGCTGCCAGTGCCTCGCCCTCGGTGAGATCCACCCCGCCGCGACGACCTGCAAGCGCCACCAACCGGTACAACGCGCCGCTGTCCAGCAAGGCCCAGCCCAAATGGTGGGCCACCGCCCGGCTGACCGTCCCCTTGCCGGAACCCGAAGGGCCGTCGATGGTGATGATGGGAGCGGCGGCGCGGGTCATGCGGATGCGCTTGAAGACTCGACCAGGCCGAGTCCTGCCGAGCAGGCCAGCGCCACAAAGCCGGGAAATGACGTGGCCACATTCGCCACATCGCCAATCCGGATCGGGGCCGCGGCCCGCAGGCTCGCAATGGCAAAGGACATGGCGATCCGGTGGTCGCCGTGACTATCGAGGCTGCCGCCGGCAAAGGCCGGGCCCTCGGGTCGGCCACGGATGCTCATGCCATCGAGAAACACATCGTGGTCCACCGCCAGCCCCCGCAGACCCTCGCTCATGACGGCGATGCGATCGCTTTCCTTCACCCGCAATTCTTCGGCCCCGCTGATCAAGGTCTCGCCGCTGGCGCAGGCGGCTGCGACGAACAAGGCGGGAAATTCGTCGATCGCCAGCGGCACCAGTGTCGGCGGTACGCGCACGCCGTGCAGCGCTGAGCGATGGACGAGCAGGTCCGCGACCGGCTCGGAACCGGCACTGCGCGGTTCTTGTATCTGGATCTGCGCGCCCATGCTGCGCAGGATATCCATCAGGCCGGTGCGCGTGGGGTTCATGCCGACATTGCGGATCAGAAGACCGCCAGGGCCCGCGCCGACCAACCCGGCGACGATGAAAAACGCCGCCGAGGAAAAGTCGCCCGGGACCAATAATTGTTGAGCGGTAAGACGACTCGGCGGCTCGAGTTCGACGCGCAGCGGCGACTGACGCAGACGCACGCCCATCGCGCTCAGCATGCGCTCACTGTGATCGCGTGAGATGGCCGGCTCGATGACGGTGGTGGGTGAATCGGCGAACAATCCTGCAAGCAGCAACGCCGATTTGACCTGCGCACTCGCGACCGGCATCGGGTACTCGATGCCGTGCAAAGTCGCACCCTGCTTGGCGACACTGCTGATAAGCACCGGCGGTGTGCCACCAGTAGTGCGCACGTCCGCCCCCATCAGCCGCAACGGCTGGGCCACCCGCTCCATCGGCCGTTTGCTCAGGCTCGCATCGCCCACCAGCGTTGAATCGAAGGATTGCCCGGCAAGCAGACCGGTGAACAGGCGCATCGCCGTGCCGGCATTGCCCATGTCGAGCGCTGTGGCGGCGGCCTTCAGTCCATGCAATCCGACACCGTTGACGATGACTCGCGTCGGCTGCGGTTGCTGTACCTCGACACCCAGCGCGCGCATCGCCCGCATGCTGGCAAGGCAGTCTTCGCTGGGCAGAAAGCCGTTGATCTCGCTGCGGCCCTCACACAGACTCGAGAGCATGACCGAGCGATGCGAAATGGATTTGTCGCCGGGCACGGTGATGGCGCCGGAAACTTGCGCGGCGGGAAGCGCGTCGTAGTAGCGCATGCGCGGAAGCGTTACAGCACCGCTTTGGGATACGAGCCCAGGATCTTGAACAGCGAGGCGATCGCCTCGACATCCGCGAGCGCCGCCGCCACCGGGCCTTCCGAGATATGGCCCTCGATGTCCAGGAAAAACACGTAGTCCCATTTGCGCTTGCGCGAAGGTCGGGACTCGATGCGCGTCATGTTGACCTTGTGTCGGGCCAGAGGCTGCAACAAACGGAACAGCGCACCCGCATCATCGGTACCGGTGGTGGACACCAGCAACGTGGTCTTGTCAGTGCCGCTGCCGGCGAAAAGTTTGCGGCCGATGACCAGGAAGCGTGTGCTGTTGTCGTCGCGGTCTTCGATTTCCTTCGCCAGCACCGCCAAGCCATACAACTGCGCGGCGGACTCGCCGGCGATCGCGGCCGTGCCGCGCTCATCGCGCGCCCGGCGTGCACCTTCGGCATTGCTCGACACCGGCACCCGTTCGACATCGGCCATGTGCTCATCCAACCAGCCGCGGCACTGCGCCAGCGCCTGCGGATGCGCGCAGATGCGTTTGACCGCGCTCAGATCGTTGCTGCGCGCCATGAGGAAATGGTGGATGCGTAATTCGATCTCGCCGCAGATCTTCAGCGGCGAATTGAGGAACAGATCCAGCGTGTGATTGATCGTGCCTTCGGTGGAGTTCTCGATGGGCACGACACCGAAGTCGGCGACACCGCCCTCGACCTCGTGAAACACCTCGCCGATGGCCGGCAGCGGCAGCGCGCGCACCGAATGTCCGAAATGCTTGAACACGGCGGCCTGCGTGAACGTGCCCTCGGGCCCGAGAAACCCGACCTTCAGCGGTTCCTGCTGCGCAAGACACGCCGACATGATTTCGCGGAACAGACGCACGATCTCTTCGTTGCGCAACGGCCCCTGATTGCGCTGGATCGCATTGCGCAGCACCTCGGCTTCTCGCTCGGGCCGGTAGAAGTCGACCGTCTTACCCGAAGCCAGTTTGGAGATGCCGACCTGCTGCGCCAGCCGCGCACGTTCGTTGATCATGCCGTGAATGCGCGCGTCGATCTGATCGATGCGCTCGCGGATGGCTTTCAGATCGATCGCAGGCGGCGCGGCAACCGGCGATGCCGCTACTGGCGCGGCTGCCTTCCGGACGGGCTTTTTTGTTTTCTTGGACATGGATTTCTTGGTCGCCATGGCAGAGTGGGTTCTCGTCAGATCAGCCGGGCTTTGAGCACGCCGGGAATGGCGCGGATTTTTTCCAGCACCGGCGCTGCGACCTCACCGTCGATGTCGATCAGGGTGTAGGCGACTTCGCCGCGGGATTTATTGAGCAGGTCGGCAATGTTCAGCTTGGCATCGGCCAAGCAGGTGGAAATCTGGCCGACCATGTTGGGCACATTGTCGTTGGCAATCGCAATGCGGCTCGTGCCCGGAACGCGCATCAGCACGCTCTCCGGAAAATTCACCGAATTGTGCACGTTGCCGTTTTCCAGATAGTCGCGCAGCGTGTCGGCCACCATCACGGCGCAGTTTTCCTCTGCCTCATTCGTGGAAGCCCCCAGATGCGGCAAGGTGATGACCTTCGGGTGATCCTTGAGTTTCACCGACGGGAAATCGCACACGTACGAGGCCAGCCGGTCTTCTTCGATCGACGCCAGTACCGCCGCATCATCGACGATGGGAGCGCGCGAAAAATTCAGGATCACGCCGCCCGCTTTCATGAGGCGGATGCGCGATTCGTTCACCAGATCGCGGGTCTTGTCATTCAGCGGAACGTGCACGGAGATGAGCTGCGAGCGTGCAAACAGGTCATCCAGCGAAATCGCCTGCTCGACCGCCGAGGACAATTGCCAGGCGCGCTGCACGGTGATCAGGGGGTCGTAGCCCAGCACCTTCATTCCCAGGTGCAAAGCGGTGTTGGCCACTTCCACGCCGATCGCGCCAAGGCCCACCACGCCGAGCGTGCGACCGGGAAGCTCGAAGCCGACGAAATTCTTTTTGCCTTTCTCGGCCGCCTCTTCGATGGCGTGATCGTCCCCCTTCAATCCACGGGCAAAGGACCAAGCCTGACAGATATTGCGCGCGGCCAGGAACATGCCGGCAACCACCAGCTCTTTGACGGCGTTGGCATTCGCGCCGGGTGCATTGAACACCGGGATGCCTCGCTTGCTCATGGCGGCAACCGGGATGTTGTTGGTACCGGCGCCGGCGCGGCCAATGGCTTTGACCGACTCACCGATGGTCACGGCATGCAGATCGGCGGATCGCACCATGATGGCGTCGGGGGAGCCGATGTCGGAGGCGACCTCAAACCGATCGCGCGGCAGGCGATCCAGTCCTTTGACCGAAATACTGTTCATCGTCAACACTTTGAAACTCATAGCCGTTGTCGCCTTAACCGTGGGTCCGCTCAAATTCTTTCATGTAGCTGATCAACGCTTCGACGCCGGCTAGCGGCATGGCGTTGTAGATGCTGGCGCGCATGCCGCCAACCGAGCGATGGCCTTCCAGATTGGTGAGTCCCGCTTTGGCAGCACCTTGCAAAAAATCCTTTTCCAGATCCGGCTTTGCCAACGTGAACGGCACGTTCATCCAGGAGCGCGAGTGCTTTTCCACCGGATTGGCGTAAAAGGGCGAGGCGTCGATGGCGGCATACAGCGCTTCGGCCTTGCGTTGGTTGTGTGCGCCGATGGCGGCAAGGCCGCCCTGTTTCTTCAACCACTGAAACACGAGGCCTGCCATGTACCAGCCGAATGTCGGCGGTGTGTTGAGCATGGAGTGGTCATCGGCCATCGCCTTGTAATCGAACACCGACGGCGTTTCCAGTCGCGCCTTGCCGATCAGGTCCTCGCGCACGACCACCACCACCAACCCCGAAGGGCCGATGTTTTTCTGCGCACCGGCGTAGAGGAGGGCGAACTTCGACACGTCGATGGGCCGCGACAGAATGGTGGAAGAAAAATCCGCCACCAGCGGAACGGCGCCGGTTTGCGGCACATAGCTGAACTCGACACCACCGATGGTCTCGTTGGGCGTGTAATGAAAATATGCCGCGTCGGCGGTGAGCTTCAGCGAGGCCTGCGTCGGCACGGTGGAATAGTTGCCGCCCGCGTCCGCCGCCACATTCACCTTGCAGTAGCGCTTGGCTTCGCCGATGGCTTTCTTCGACCATTGACCGGTGTTGACGTAGTCGGCGGTGGCATCAGCACCGGCGAGGTTCATGGGGATGAAGGCGAATTGCCCGGTGGCGCCGCCCTGCAAAAAAAGAATTTTGTAATTGTTCGGCACCGCGAGGAGTTCGCGCAGGTCCTGATGTGCCTGCTCGGCCACTGCAACGAAGGCCTTGCTGCGATGGCTGACTTCCATGACGGACATGCCGCTTGCGTTCCAATCGATCAACTCCGCCCGAGCCTGCTCCAAAACTTCCAGCGGCAGGGTTGCAGGACCCGCCGCGAAATTGAAAACGCGCATGTACCGTCCGACTATGTGAAAAAAACGAGAGCGGAGTTTATCAGGCTGGCCCTTCCGATTCTGGCCCACTTTCGGGTGTGGGACCCGCAGCGTCCTCGGATTCGGGCAACGCATCGTCCTCGCGCGCCAATCCGTCGATGCGCTCCAGGCCTGACAACCGATCGCCCTCTTCCAATCGGATGAGACGGACGCCCTGGGTGTTGCGGCCCACGATGGAGATGTTGCTGACCGGGGTGCGCACCAATACGCCTGCCAGACTCATCAGCATGATTTCATCGTCCGGCGTCACCTGCAAGGCGCCGATCATTGCGCCGTTGCGCTCGGTGAGTTGCAGTGCGATGACGCCTTGGCCGCCGCGACCGTGGGTCGGGAAGTCTTCGATGGGTGTGAGCTTGCCAAAGCCGTTTTCCGAGGCCGTGAGGATGTAGCCCTTGTCGATGACGATGAGGGCATTCACCCGCTGTTCTTCGCTGAGCTTGACGCCGCGGACGCCGGCCGCTTCACGCCCCATCGGCCGAACCTCGTCTTCGAGGAAGCGGATGGCCTTGCCGGCGGTGGTGCACAGCAGAATGTCGCGCGTGCCGTCGGTGATGGCCACGCCGACGAGTTGATCGCCCTCATCCAGTGCCACCGCAATGATGCCGCTGGCGCGCGGCCGCGAAAAGGACGTGAGCGAGGTCTTCTTCACCGTGCCCAGGCTGGTCGCCATGAACACGAACTTGTCCTCTACGAATTCCTTGATCGGCAGCACTGCGCTGATGCGCTCACCTTCGGACAGCGGCAGCAGATTGACGATGGGCTTGCCGCGCGACCCGCGGCTGGCCTGCGGCAGTTGGTACACCTTCAGCCAATACAGTTTGCCGTGATCGGAAAAGCACAGCAGCGTGTCATGCGTGTTGGCGATGAACAGTTTGTCGACGAAGTCCTCGTCCTTGACGCTGGTTGCGGCTTTGCCGCGTCCGCCGCGCCGCTGTGCCTGATACGCAGAGGTCGGCTGCGCCTTGGCGTAGCCGCCGTGCGACAGTGTGACCACCACGTCTTCGGGCGTGATGAGATCTTCGATGGTGAGGTCTTCGTGCGCCGAGATGATTTCGGTGCGGCGCTTGTCGCCGAAATTGTCGATCAGCAGCTGCAGTTCCGCACGGATCACTTCCAGAAGGCGCTCCGGACGGGCGAGAATCTCCGACAGGCCGATGATTTGTGTCAACAGCTCCTGGTACTCGGCGATGATCTTGTCCTGCTCCAATCCGGTCAGCCGGTTCAGGCGCATTTCCAGAATGGCCTGAGCCTGGATCTCGCTTAAGCGGTAGCCGCCGTCGACGATGCCCAGCGGTTGCGTCTCACCGGGCGGACGTGTGCTGATGTCGCCGGCGCGCGCAAGCATTTCGGGAACTGCGCCGGAACGCCACACGCGTGAACTCAACGCGATCTTGGCCTCCGCGGGAGATGGGGATGCCTTGATGGCGGCGATCATCTCGTCGATGTTGGCCAGCGCGATCACAAGGCCTTCGAGGATGTGACCACGCTCTCGTGCCTTGCGTAATTCGAATATCGTGCGCCGGGTCACCACCTCGCGCCGGTGGCGCAGGAAGGCGTCGAGCATTTCCTTCAAGGACAGCAGGCGCGGCTGCCCGTCCACCAATGCCACCATATTGACGCCGAAGACGGTTTCCATGGGCGTCTGCGCGAACAGATTGTTCAGCAGAATTTCCGGCACTTCACCGCGCTTGAGTTCGATGACGACGCGCATGCCGTCTTTGTCGGATTCGTCACGCAGACCATCGGAGGCAATGCCCTCGATGAGTTTGTCGCGAACCAGGTCGGCGATGCGCTCGATCAGCCGCGCCTTGTTGACCTGGTAGGGAAGCTCGGTGATGACGATGGCCTGGCGATCGCCCTTGCCCACATCCTCGAAATGGGTGCGCGCGCGAACGCTCAACCGACCGCGACCGGTCTTGTAGGCGGAGACGATTTCCTGTGCGCCGTTGATGATGCCGGCGGTCGGGAAATCCGGACCCGGCACAATCTGCATGAGTTCCGCCAGCGTCAGATCAGGCTTGTCGATGAGGGCGATGCAGGCGGTGACGATTTCGTTGAGGTTGTGCGGCGGGATGTTGGTGGCCATGCCCACCGCGATGCCGGAGGAACCGTTGATGAGCAGGTTCGGCACCCGCGTCGGCAGCACGGTCGGTTCGCTTTCGGATTCGTCGTAATTGGGGACGAAATCCACCGTCTCTTTGTCGATGTCGGCGAGCAGTTCGTGCGTCAGCCGCGCCATGCGCACTTCGGTGTAGCGCATGGCCGCAGGCGGGTCGCCGTCGACGGAGCCGAAATTGCCCTGCCCGTCCACCAGCATGTAGCGCATGGAAAAGGGCTGCGCCATGCGCACGATGGCGTCATACACCGACTGATCGCCGTGCGGGTGGTACTTGCCGATGACATCGCCCACCACGCGCGCGGACTTTTTGTACGCCTTGTTCCAGTCGTTGCTCAGC
>JANMXI010000250.1:0-6415 GCA_031394735.1 Pseudomonadota bacterium
CTTCTCCCGAGCCTTCAAGCGGTGGACGGGCGAAAGCCCGATTGGCTACCGGAATCGCGTGCAAAGCAGGAAGCACTAAGCATATTCACGGCCGCGAGATGCCTACTCATCCTGCGCGACGAGCGCCGCTAACCGCTCAAACGCATCGGCGAATTCGGTCGTCAGCCGCAGGATGACGTCGCGACAGGACTCGACGTGATTGAGCTGCCCGATTACCTGACCGGCGCCACTGAATGCCACCTCTTGAGTCCGTCCGACTTGGCCATATCGTTCTGTTCGGCGTCGCGCATCGGCCGTGAGGAGCCACTGCGCGGGATTCGGCAGCACTCCCGGAGAACCCCGATCCTCCCACGCCTGCGTCCACTCGTTTCGTAGAAACCGCGCGGTCTTTCCCGACCACGAGCGGCTCAATACGGTATCGCCTATTCCCGCCTTGAGATAGCGCTCCTTCTGCGCAGGCTGTGTATGTGCTTCCTCGACCGTCAGCCACAACGAGCCGGTCCATACGCCCTGCGCTCCCATCGCCAGAGCAGCCATCAGCTGCCGACCGTTGCCGACGCCGCCGGCGGCCAGCACCGGCAGCGGTGCTACAGCATCGACGATCGCCGGCCACAGCACGATGCTTCCTATCGCGCCTGTATGGCCGCCGCCCTCATTGCCATTGGCAATCACGAAATCCAGGCCGGCCTTCTTGTGCTGAAGCGCGTGCTTTGGCGTTCCGCTCAGAGCACCCACGACCCACCCAGAATCGTGACACCGCCTCACCACGTCCGCGGGCGGTGTGCCGAGCGCACTGACGAGCACCTTGCATTTCGGATGGCGCAATGCTTCCTCGAATACCGGTAGCGTCATTTCGTAGGCCATTGGCCCGAGGCTCGGCGGGTCATTCTCTGGCCACTTCGGGACGCCATGATCCTGGAGCAGCTTTTCCACGAACTCTTGGTGCTCATTGGGAATGGTTGCCCAGACCTCCTGGTCGACCTGTTCCGCAGTGAGCGTTCGGCCGGCCGAGGTGTCGCGGGTATTGAATAGCAGATCGACGCCGTAAATTCGGTCGCCAACCCGCTCGTCCATCCAGTCCAGATGCTCTTTGAGTTCCGCCGCGTTCATGAACGCAGTCCCCAGACAACCGAGGCCGCCCACTTTGCTGACGGCGACGGCAACATCTCGACAGTGCGTGAACGCGAAGATCGGGACGTCGATGCCGACCTTGCGGCAAAAGTCTGTACGCATTGAACAAGCTCCGCCGAAGGGTTGTCGGTGAACGAAAGAACTAGGAAAGCTGAAAATTAACCAGAGTCAACTCGTCATCAACGTCGTCGAAGCGAGCTACCACCGGCAGCGCAATCCGCAGTCTCGCCGCGGTGGTCCCGATCAGGCGTCCGCCAATACGTGGACCCTCTTCGAGATCAACCAGCGCCATCGTGAACGGAACCTCGTCCTTGAGCCGCGGATCGAGCGGATGGACGATTTCCGTCCAGGTATACAGGGTCCCGCGTCCGCTCGCATCTCGCCATTCCCCACCCAGCATGCCGCAGTGTGGACAGCTCGGCAGCGGAGGAAATCGGAACTTGTCGCATTGCCCGCACAGCTGCAGTCGCAATCTATGCTGCCGCAACTGGGCCCAGTATTCGCGCGCATCCAAGTCCACTTCGGGGGCGAGAAATTTTTTCATCGTTAGAGCCCGGCTTCGGTCGTGAGGATCATGCCCGACCCTTGCGTTGTGGCGCCCGACGTCACTACCGCGACCTCGGGGCGCTTCGGCACCTGATGCCCGCCGGACTCGCCGCGGAGCTGTTCAACGGCCTCGTATATCGGGTTCCAGCCGTGAATATACGCTTCCGACAGCATGCCACCTCCGGTATTGACGGGGATGGAACCGTCGCGGCGGATCGCTCCCGAAGCTGCGAACGGTCCACCTTCGCCCTTCTTGCAAAAGCCGAGGCCTTCGATGCCCAGCAGTACCGTGTGCGTGAAGCAGTCGTAAATCTGCGCGATGTCGATGTCGCGCACGTTTATCCCCGCTTCGGCATAGAGCCGCGGCGACAGGTACGTAGTAAAGTTTTCAGTGAGATCAGGCCAGTTGTACGCATCGGCCCAGTCGCCACCCTGGCGTTTGCCCCAAAACTGCGCCGCCTTGATGTACACGGGCCTCTTGGGGCGATCCTTTGCCTGGTCGAGGCTGCTCACGATGACGGCACACGCGCCATCGCTCTCCAGGCACATATCGTAAACGCGGAACGGAACGGAGATGCGGCGCGCGCTCATGTACTTCTCCAGCGTGAGAGGCTCACGCTGCATCGCACGCTCATTCAGTACCGCGTTTTCTCGCTGGTTGATCGCGATAGCACCCAGATGCTCCTCCATAGTTCCGAAAATTTCCATGTGCCGCCGCGCCCACATCGCCATGTTCTGTCCGTAGCTGATCTGCCCGTACGGGTAGCGATAGGGGGACCCGACACCCCGGAGTTTGTACATGAAATCACCGTCGGAGCCACCGATTCGGTTGCCGGATCGGCCGTTGAGCGACCGGTAGAGCAGGATATTGTTGCACGCGCCACTCGTCACGAGATTTGCCGCGAGCTGCATCATTCCGCACTGAACGATGCCTCCTGCCCACAAGTCCAGGACGAAGTGCACTTCTTTGAGGGCAAGTGCGGTAGAGACAGCTTCCGGACATTCCGCGTCGCCGATCGTATGCGTGAGGACGCCGTCGATGTCACCCCTCGTGAGGCCGGCATCCGCCATCGCCGTCTGCGCCGCCTCGACCGCCAACTGCAGCGTCGAACGCCCCGAATTCTTCGAATAGTCCGTACAACCGATACCTACGATGGCGGCACGCAAGCTACCCTTGCCCATGACACTCACCGTCCTTTGAAGTTTGGCCGGCGTTTGCCGTCGGCGAAGGCGCGCAGGCCCTCGCGCGCATCGGCACTGGTGGTGTGGTAGTGGTGCGCGATGGAGAGTTCGATGTACTCGGCATCCCGCTCACGCATGTTCAGGGTCTCGTAGAACAACTCCTTGCAGTACTTGTAGGCGAGAGGCGCCTTGATAGCCATCTTGTTGGCAAACTCGATGCCTGCGTCGATCAACCGATCATCGGGAACCACCTTGTTAATCAGGCCGATCTCCGCCGCTTCTTGCGCGGTCCACAGATCACCGGTCATCAGGTTCTCGAAAGCAAGACCAGGCGCGATGCGGCGGGGCAGCTTGTAGTTGGCACCGCCGCCGCCGAGCAGGCCGAAGTTGGCGTGGCCGTCACCGATGCGTGCGGACTCCGCGGCGTAGGAAAAGTCGAACGACAGCATGATCTCGATGCCACCGGCCACGGCGTAACCGTTGATCAGGCCGAGTACTGGCTTGGGAGCCTCCTGACACTTGCGGCAGAACGACCCGACCGATTGTAGGAACGCCATGAAGCTCGGCGAGTCATCGAACAGCGAGACATACTTGCGCATGTCTCCGCCAGCGCAAAACCCGCGACCCGTGCCGGTGACAGCGATGACGCAAACCGCCGGGTCCGCCACCAGCGGATCAATCGCCTTGTTGAGCGCAGCGACGGTCCACTTGTCGAGGGGATTGAGCTCCTCGGCACGGTTCAGCGTCAACAATCCAAGAAATTTGTCGGGGACCTCCAGGGCAATCCGCCTCGTGAGTACCAAATCGTCTCGTTCACTCGGATCTGACATCTGATCGCCCTCTGATCCCCACGCTCAGCCACCCACGCATCATCCCGCAGGACGAGCCGGAAAGAACAAAGTCTAACGCCCCACCTCCGGCGACAGCCTGTCATCTGCAACCAATTTCTTGTCGGCGAGAACCTATCCGATACACCTCAAGGAATTTCATCGAAAAAGCCGAATAACAGAGTAGTCTTGAGAATTGACAGCTTAGTTAAGGACCCGCAAGTGGTGGCTGGATAGGACGGGGAATCACATGCGACTGCAGACTTATCGCCGAGTGGATAGCCCTAGACGGGCGACTTGGTAAGTCGCGATGACGGCGGATATCTACGTGGTCGACTGGTTCAAGGAAGTGATTCTAAGCAGCGGAGATCCGATCTACCGATCGGAGACTAAGCGAATTCTGCTTGCATACCCGGATGTCGCTCACGTGGTCGTGATGGGCAAGAACGGTAATCTGCGGGGTCAAATTGCCAAGGCACACGCCGTATTGCGCCCCGGCGGTCAGGGTACACAGCTAGATCTGCGAGCCTTCTGCCGCCAACAACTTGAGCGTACAAGATTCCTAGGAAATTCGAATTTATTGACAAATTAGCTGTTACGCTTTCGGGAAAGCTATGCAGACGCATCCATCGGCAACATGATTTTGGATAATGGATAAGCACCGGGTGCAATGTCGACTCTGCTGTAATCAGAACAAAAAAGGCTGAAATTGCATTCATGAAAAACGTCGGGTCTGTCGGGGAAGGCACATTCAAACTGATCAGACGCTCGGCGACCGACTTGATTGCCGAGAAAGGGTACGAGGCGATGAATTTGCGACAATTGGCTGAGCGAGTGGGCATTACTTCGGGTTCGATGTACTACTACATTGTAAGTAAACAAGCGCTTCTGTGCGGCCTAATTCGGGAGGTGATGGAAGACATGCTCGATGCCGCCAATGAATTCGTTTTGAACGACCAGACCGTAACCTCGCGCCTGGAGTCGTTCATTCGCTTGCATATTCAGTTTCACTTGGACCGGCGAAACGATGTTCTGATCGCCAGCACGGAGCTGCGCAGCCTCGACGCACGCAATCTGGGATCCATCATCAAATTGCGCAACAAATATGAAGCGATCCTCAACCATATCGTCCGCAAGGGAGGCGATGATGGCGTCTTTCACTGCAACGACACCAAACTCGCGACGTTGGCGATACTGTCAATGCTGACCGGCGTGGCCACCGGTTATTGGCCCGTCCGACGATTGGACCGTGAGCAGTTGTTTACAGGTTATATCGACCTCACGTACAAGCTGCTGGGTGTCACCGACCGCAAGCTCGGCGAACCCACCTCTATACCAATTCAAAATCTTGCGGAATATTCACGCAGGCATCGGGCTATCGGTTTCGGCGCGACGCCTCGTCGATAGCCTGTTTCACAGTTCCTGCCGGCGGCTTCAGACGAGACTCTGGTGCATTTGCGGAAGCAATATTGCTGACGTCCTTTTACGCGCGCACTCGATCAAGCCAAGCGGACCAATGCTGAATCATCTTTCGTCGTTCCGGGAGGCGCTGAGTCTTGTTATACGCCTGCTTTTCTTCCTGGTGACCGAACCCTTCACTCATCCCCGAGAAACGGAAGAGCGCTTGGATTGCTGGACCTAATGATGTCATTGATATCCGCTTGCGTCGTCTTTCTGCTCCGGAGTCTCGCGCCGTTCAATTCTCATGACGTTGCGACTTTACGTGATTCCACGCAGCATCCGAATCAAGGTTCGCTGTGGAATTCGGCTTTGATCCTGTGGGGTGCGAATTCAACAATCTTAGCGTGAGACACCGTAGATGGGCAGTCTTATGCTGCCCAGTATCCTTGGTAGACTGCCTCGACGATGTGTGACTTGTTTCTCCTCGCGGTACATTTGATTGTCACCCTGGCCAAGCTTACGCGTCCAGGCGGCGTCCTCTCCGTCATCGCGGAATCTCTGTTGCTCAAACACCAATTGATTATCTGCGGCCGATCCCGCCGACGTTCCCCGCCCTTGAGCACATTGGATCGATTCGTGCTCGGGTTGACGACGATATGCGTGCATCCCCGACGAGTCGCAAAGCTCGCGGCGATTCTCAAGCCGGCGACGCTGTTACGATTCCACAAGGCTCTGGTCGATCGAAAGTATCGGCGCCTGTTCTCGTCAGCGGGAACCCGGCGCAAGCCGGGCCCGAAGGGCCCCACAGAGGAAATCATCGCCGTCATCCTCCAGATAAAGCTCCGCAAACCCAGATTTGGCAATCAACGCATTGCCGAGCAAATCTCACATGCTTTCGCGGTACAGATTGATAAGGACGTCGTACGCAGAGTCCTGGCAAAGAACTACAGCCCCAATCATCCGGATGTCTCGGGTCCGTCCTGGCTCACCTTCATCGCACAAGCCAAGGATAGCCTCTGGAGCGTTGACCTGTTTCGTTGCGAGTCGATACTGCTGCGCAGCTATTGAGTCCTGGTGGTCATGGATTAGCTCGGCAGAATTGCGCTTGCGTACGCCCTAAACGACCGCGGCGGCATCGTGAGCGAATTTACGATCACTCGTATCGCACCGGACAACTTTTACGCTATCTCCGCTGCTGCGGCCGAATATCACGATGACGACCTTCTCACTCAAGCAATGCCAGCCGACGGATCTTTACGTATCGAGCGCTTCAGCGAAAAGTGGGGAACCATTATTTTAGCGGGGCCTCGATCACGCGATGTGTTGAC
>JANMXI010000251.1:0-1908 GCA_031394735.1 Pseudomonadota bacterium
ACATTGGCGGGCGAAGCTCGCCCAGGTTATCGCGACCATCTCACTGAGGGAGGGCGAGCTCGGATCAGCCATTGACCCGGACATTCAGGAACGGTTGGCGGCGGAACTCGATCGCTTGCACGCACAGGCGCGGTGGATGGAGAGCACGATCATCGAGATCGTCATCAGCGAGGCACAGAACGAGGTTCGTGACTTCCAGAAATGGGGCTTCGATATCATCCCGCACCGCCTGGTGATGAAGACGGGCTTCCAGACTCCCGACGGCAAACGTGTGGCGGTGGAGGATGCGTTCAAGGATCCACAGCACCCGTTTCGCATCGCGATCGTGTGCGCAATGTGGCTGACGGGCTTCGACGTGGAGTGCCTGGCCACGCTGTACATCGACAAGCCGATGCGCGCTCACAATCTCATGCAGGCCATTGCACGGGCGAACCGCGTGTTCCCCGGCAAGGATTGTGGCGTCATCGTGGACTACAACGGCATGCTCAAGAGCCTGCGCGAAGCGCTCGCACAGTATGCGCTGGGCGACGAGGACGACGGCGCGGGAGTTGGCATTGTTGCCCCGATCGAGGAGCTGGTTGCGGCGCTGATTCAAGCGATCGATGCTGCCGAAAAGCAGCTGTATGAACTTGGGTTCGACGCTGCTTTGCTCCGCGGAGCCACCGGGTTCACTCGCATCGAGGCCCTGCGTGATGCATGCGACGCACTCCATACTTCAGACGAAGCCAGGCGTCGGTTCGAAATCGTGGCCCGAGAGATGTTTGTGCGCTTCAAGGCGCTTTTAATGGAGCCAAGCGCCCTGGCCTACGCCGAGCGCCATGACAACATCGAAGCCATCTACAAGAAGCTGCAGGATCGTCGCGACACGGCTGACGTGACCGAGGTGCTGAAAGAGTTGCATCGCATTGTCAACGACGCCATTCGGGCGGCGGCACCCGGGAGTGACCACGCCGCGGGGCTCACCGTCGACCTGAGCCAGATCGACTTCGAGAAGCTGCGCAACGAGTTTGCCGGTAAGGTTCGGCGCAAGCACGCAGCGCTTCAGGACATTCGCGATGTGGTCGAGAACAAGCTGGCGCAGATGATCGCCCGCAACCCACTTCGGATGGACTACTACAGGAAGTATCAGGAAATCATCGCCGACTTCAATCGCGAGAAGGACAGGGCAACCGTTGAAGCGACGTTCGCGCAGCTCGTTGCTCTTGCGGCAAGCCTGGATGATGAACAGCGACGCGCAGCCGAAGAAGGTCTGAGCGAGGATGAGCTGGCGTTGTTCGATCTACTTTTCAAGGACAGCGTTACCAGGAAGGATCGCGAGCGGCTGAAGCAGGCAAGTCAGGGGTTGCTCTCTTCGCTTCGCGATCTGCTTGCACCGATGCCGGGTTGGCTGCGCAATGCGACGACACAGGCGGAGGTGAAGGTCTTCATCCTTGACAGACTTTACGAGTCGCTACCTCGTCCGCCGTTTACGGAAGACGAGACGGAGAGGGTTGCGTTGCGGGTGTACGATTATGTGTGGCAGCGAAGTGCGACCGGGCACGGTTTGGCGGCGGCGTGAGCGCAACGGGAAGCGGCAAACCGTCACACTCAAGGCGAATCGCTGAACGCTTTCAACGCCGCACTGAGTTTAGAACGGCAAATCGCAGAAATGCAACTGACGCAAAACAACCAATCGTTGGGCAAAGAGCTCGCGCTGAATCGCCGCAGTTTTGCGCCCGTTGTTCTTTTGCGATTTGCTGTTTCAGGCCGCGTGGGCGACGAAACTTCGCGTGGGGCGAAGAGCTACTGCCGCACCCGATTCCGCCCATCCGCCTTCGCGCGATAGAGCGCCGTATCCGCCGCCGCCAGCAGATCGTCGGCCGACGTGATTCGCGGCCCCGGAAACAACGCCACGCCGATCGACACCGA
>JANMXI010000252.1:0-4929 GCA_031394735.1 Pseudomonadota bacterium
GCGACAGGTGTGGCTGGACATCTTCACGCTCGCGCTCGGGCTGTGCGCAACTCTGTCGCTGTTTCTGTTGGAGCCGGAGCTGCAGAAACATTCGATCGGCGAAGCCAAAATGGTGAGCCTGATCGGATATTTTATCGGCGACGCTGTCATGCTCACCCTCGTGTCGCTGTTGGTCATGCAGATTTCGGAGTGGCGAGCCGAGCGCGCACTGCTGCTGCTGATCGCCGCCACCATTGTGTCTTTCACGACTGATTTGAGCTGGATCACTTTCAATCCGGCACACGGAAATTTGCTGGACATCTGGTCAAATCTCGGCGGATACGAACTGTATTACGCGCTACTGGCGACCGCGAGTGTCGTGGAGCGGCATTACCGGACTCCCGCCAGGATCAAATTTCTGGAGGGCAATCGCTATAGTTTTCTGCCCGTAATGTCCGTGGCGCTGGCCATCGGCATGCTGTTTGGAGAGGACGTCGACCTGCGCAGCGTTGAAGGTATGTCATTGTTGGCCTTCGTGCTGGTCGGTGCGGCCCTAGTGGCAGTCCGACAGCAGGGCGTTCGCGCCGACATTCAGCGCATGCAACACGCGCTGACACAGCGTGAGGCACAGCAGCACCTGACCGAACTCGTACGCCGTTCCGCCGATCTCATTGTCATCGTGGACGCGTTTGAAGAGTTGAGTTTCGTCAGTCCTGCGGCGCAAACCCTGCTCGGTGAATCACCGGAAGCATTGCAATCCAGACCCGCCAGCGGCTTGTTCGGAGTGGAACACGAAGCGCGGCTGCAGACCTTTCTGCGCGATATCACCAGCCGTCAGGCGGTGCATGCCGAGATGGAACTGATTGTTGCGCGCGCAGGTGGGCGGCAACGCACGCTGCTGATCGTCGGAAGCGACCAGTTGGGTAATGTGGCGATATCCGGCATTGTTCTGACGATCAGCGATGTGACGGAGCGACGTCGGCTGGAGCGCGAGGTGCTGGAGATTGCGATGCATGAACGCGAGCGGCTCGCCGGCGACATACGCGACGGGCTCGGGCTGGAGCTCAATGGCATCAAGGGCCTGCTCGCACGGCTCAAGGCGCCGATAGATCGGGTGCCGGAACCGGCGCGCAACGTCGACGGCGTCATTGCGCAAGTCAATCGCACCATCGACCTGGCGCGCAAACTGGCGGTCAACCTGTCACCGCTGCATGTGGCGCGCGGCTCGCTGGAATTGGCGATGGGCCGGCTGGCACAGGAGACCGCGCAGCGTTTCTCGTTGCGAGTGGATCTGGAGCAGGATCTCCAGCAATTGGTCATTCCGGGGCCCGAGGCGGATCACCTGTATCGAATTGCGCAGGAGGTGCTGGACCACGAAGCCCGCTCCGGCAATTGCAGCCGGATCAAGATTGATTTATGGGTCGCCGGAGATCGGCTGGTGCTGTCGATCGACGGCAACGGCGGCACCTCTTCACCCTTCGAAGGAGAAGCGGCGCTGGGATTGCGGATGGCGGAATATCGCGCCCGCATGATCGGTGGCGTGATGCGGCGCGAACGTACCTGGGAAGGCAATTGCGTGGAAGTGTCCGTGCCGTTGCAGTCGATTCAATCTACGGCACTACCCGATATTCCTGGTCGTGCTGCTGAAGGCTCAGACCGAATGCGCCTTTGAGCATGGCGCGCAGCGCATCCAGATCTCCGGTGCGCAAGATGGCGGAGACTCGTAACGCACCGATCGCCTCATTGCCCGGGCGAACCGGCAGGGCGGTGCAACGACTGAACTCTGCCAGCACACTCGCCAGCGGCATGTCATCGACTTCGAGTCTCTGCGCGCGCCAGCTCAAGGCGCTCGACACATTGACCGCCGCGCTCACGACAGGACCGTCCACCTGCGCCTGATGGCCGGCGTCGACAAACACGCCGCGGCCGGTGGCGGCGCTACGTTCGGCGGTGCGGAGGCCATCACCCTGCGACAAGCGCTTGATATCTTTACGATCAATGGCGCCCGGCAAATGGGGCTGGAGGTTCGCCTGGGCAGCCTCTCACCCGGCAAGCAGGCGGATTTCATCATCGTGAGCGCCGATCCTTTCCGGATGCCGGTGACCAGCATCCACACCATCAAGGTGGACGAGACGTATACGCGCGGGCGGCGAGTGTGCGATCACGCGGCGCAGGTACAATATCCCGATGGAGCAACCGGCCGCCAACAGTGACTTCAATGGTCTGAAGGAAAAAGTCCCCGGACTTGCCGCCCGAGACTATTTCGACCCGAGCCAGTACGAGCTGGAACTGCGCAAGATCTGGCGCCGCAATTGGATCTATGTGGGCCGTTCACAAGACGTCGAAAAGCCGCGCTCGTTCCAGACCTTTGAGATCGGCGATCAACGGGTATTGCTGGTGCGGGATGAGCGCGGAACGCTGCGCGGCTTCTACAACACCTGCCGGCATCGTGGTTCCATCCTCTGTGATGCGCCTGCCGGTGAGTTGCGCAGTGCCAACATCGTCTGTCCCTATCACGCGTGGGTGTACGACCTGCAAGGCCGATTGCTGCGCACCTCCTCGAAGTCGAGCGCGAAAGGGTTCGAGGAGCAGGATCTGCCGCTGTATCCCATCTCGGTGAAGGAATGGAACGGTTTCGTCTTCATCGCGCTGTGCGCACAGCCGCCCGATTTTTCCAAGATCTTCGATACACCGTTGAATCGCATGGATGCATGGCCACTGCAGGCCCTGCGCGTCGGACATGTGTTCACCAAGATCATGCAGTGCAATTGGAAGATCTTCTGGGAAAACTACAACGAATGCCTGCATTGCCCGGGTGTGCATCCGCAATTGTCGCGCCTGGTGCCGATCTTCGGGCGGGCCTTGATGGAGGAGCGCGATGATCCGAATTGGCAGCGTCACGCCGATGATGCCGACCCAAAATTCAAAGGTGGCCTGCGCCATGGCGCCAGCACGTGGTCCAAGAGCGGTGACGCTATCGGTCCGGTCTTCGACTCCATCAGTGCGGCGGACCGGCAGGCCGCGCATGTGTATATGACGGCGCTGCCCTCGATGTTCATCGTCGGACACCCCGATTATGTGCGGGTGGTGCGGTTGCGCCCCTTAGGTCCCGAGCAGACGGAGATGCGGGTCGAATATCTCTTCTCCGCTGCGACGCTCGAGGATCCGCAGTATGAGTGGCGCAATGCGGTGGAATTCTCGAATGGGGTGATGGGCGAGGACGCGGCGGTGTGCGAGCTCAACCAGCGGGGCCTGCGCGCGGCGCCGCATGAACGGGGAGTGCTCATGCCGGAAGAGTACGTGGTGCTGCAGTTACACGATTGGCTGCGTGCTGAATTGGCTCGCGCTTGAGGTTCCTGCCGCTGAGCACACGCATTTTGCTGGGGCTCATCGCGGGCTTCTGCTTCGGCGCCATCGCGCCGCTCATTGACGCGCAGTTTGCATCGAGCGCAGCCGATGTGTTGGAGCCTCTCGGTGCGGTGTGGCTGAGTGCATTGCGACTCACCGTGCTGCCGCTGGTGTTTGCGCTGCTGGTCACTGGTGTAGGCACGGTCAATCGCAATGCCAGCGGCGGTCGCATTGCGGCGAAGTCGATGGGCATGTTCGTGACGCTGCTGTGCTTTTCCGCCCTCGTCGCCGCCACGTTGACGCCGGCGCTGCTGGCCGCATTTCCCGTCGATCCGGCCGCTGCCGCCGCGCTGCGTGAAGGCGCCGGTCAGGCCGCACCGGGCGCGGCACAAGTGCCCAGTTTGCACGACTGGCTGCTGGGTCTGATGCCCTCCAATATTTTTGAAGCCGCGTCCAAGGGCGATGTGCTGCAGGTCGTGATCTTCGCGTTGCTGTTCGGGTTCGCCGTTGCGCGCGTAGCGCCTGCAATGCGCGACACACTGTTGGGATTCTTTCAAGCAGTCGTTGAAGCGATGCTGATGATCGTTCGCTGGGTGCTGCTGGTCGCGCCCATCGGCGTATTTGCGCTGGCGTCGGCGGTGGGTCGCCGCGGCGGATTCGCCGCCGCCGGTGCGCTCGGACATTATCTGGCCACGGTTTGTTTCGCCGCCACGGTCGTCACGCTGACAATGTATCCGCTGGTGCGCTGGGGCGGCGGAATGCCGATGGCCCGGTTTGCGCGCGCCATTGTTCCGGCCCAGGTACTGGCATTCAGCACGCAATCATCGCTGGCCTGTCTGTCGGCGATGATCGATGTCGCGCGCTCCGGGTTACGCCTTGCGCCGTCCGTCAGCGCCGTGACGCTGCCGATGGCGGTGTCCCTGTTTCGCTTCACCAGCCCCGTCATCAACTTGAGCGTGGTGGTGTTCGTTGCGCATGTCAGTGGTGTGCAGATCGGAGTCGCGCAATTGATCGCAGGTGCAACGGTGGCGGTGATCACCAACTTTGCCATCGTCGGTCTGCCCAGTCAGATCACCTTCTTCACCACCACCGTGCCGATCTCCTACGCCATGGGCGTGCCGACCGCCCTATTGCCCCTGTTGCTGGCGATCGAGGTCATACCGGATCTGTTCCGCACCGTCGGTAACGTGACGGCCGATCTGGCGGTGACGGTGGTCGTCGCGCGCGGTGTGGGCGAAGCCGGTGACGGTGCGGCGCCGCCGCCTTAAGGTTATTTTCGAGACCTGCGTCACAGTCCGGCAAACACTGTGTCCACGAACCGGCCTGCCGTCGTTCCAATACACATGACTTGGTCAAGTTCGCGGGTTCCACGCCGATTTAGACCGCATGAACCTGCTCCCCCCGGGGGATGAATGCGTGCGAGCCTTGAGTGAATAAATTCAAGACGCCTGCGCTCAAGCCCGCCGTTCCATTCGAGGACGATGACGCCGTCGCCGCCCGTGGCACCAGCCACACGGGGCGCTTTGCGGCATTGAGCCTGCCGATGACGGATCTGGAGGCCATCGAGCAACTGCTCGACGCTGACCATCGCCTGTCGCGCGA
>JANMXI010000253.1:0-5310 GCA_031394735.1 Pseudomonadota bacterium
CCAGCGTCGCTTCACGGAAGCCGATCGCTGGCTCGCGGAGGCTCGCAGCGAGTCGGCGAACGCTGTGACGCTCGCCGCGTTGCAAAATGACCTTGCCGCCGCACGTAGTAAAGAAGCGCGTGCAAAATCCGACGCGCTCGCTGCCGCGAGCCAGGTCAGTCAGAACGCCGGCGAGCCTTCAGGTGACCCTGCAGGTGCGGCGGCCTCCGCGGCTGCGCCGACGCCGGCATTGGTACTGTTGCAGCCCCTGCGACCCGAGTATCCGCGGGATGCGGCGCTGAAGGGAGTGGAAGGGTGGGTGGAACTGAGATTTATCGTTACGGCCGCGGGCAAGCCTATCAACGTGCGCGCCACCGGCTCATCGCCGGCAGGCGTCTTCGACAAGGTCGCAGTGGCTGCACTGCAGCGGGCACGCTATAAGCCTTTGTCCACCACGGATGATTCCGTGTCCCGACAAGCAAGCCTTAGGGTGAGCTTCCGGTTGAGCCGGTAAGCATCTCGATGCCGACTCCTGAAAGCAAGCTCAATGAGCCGGAGAACGAATCGGCGGCGCCGGTTGCCCGGGTTCGGCCCGCGCCGATCCTGATCGTGCATGACGAACTCGACATCCGTCTCAAGCTTGCCACCTTGCTGCGACGAGCGAACCGGTGCGCCGATTCGGATGGCATCTCGAGCAGCGCGTATGCGCAGATGCGCCCCGAAATCTTGCGCGCCTATCGCAGCGTCATCTTCTTTCTTCAGTTCAGCGCCACCGAGCCGCGAGCGACAACCCTTCTCCCCGTGGCACGCCTGCGCGATCAGGCCCCGCGCATGCTGATCTTCGTGATCGCCCGCGGCGGCGACGAGCGCACGGCGGTGCGCGCGGTGAAGATGGGCGCCAATGATTACTGGCCGGCGCACGCCATCGAGGTGCCGGATCTGGCTGACGCGCTCAAGCCGCTGACGGCCGCGCGCGTAGACACGAGTCGTGTGCGAGTGCTGCCGCGCACCAATGACCTGAACATTCCCGGATACCGTTTCATCAAGCGAATTTCGCACACTGCGTCGGCGACCGTCTATCTCGCGCAATCTCCCGAGTTGCCGGCGCCGGTTGCGTTGAAAGTACAGTTGATGGGGCTGATGTCGCCCGAAGTCCGGCAGCGATTTTTGCGCGAGTGCGAATTGCTGGGCGCCGTCAATCATCGCGCGGTCGCTGATGTCCTGGACTATGGAGCGACCGAGCAATGCCTGTACCTGGCGATGGAGTATTTTCCGTGCGGCAGTCTGCGGGACCGGCTGCGCAACCCACTGGAAGAACCCGATGCGTTCGTCTATGCACGGCAGATCGGCGAAGCGCTGCGGGTGATCCATGAGTTGGGCATCGTGCATCGGGATCTAAAGCCTTCCAATCTCATGCTGACCGACGACAACCGGCTGGTGATGATCGACTTCGGTCTGGCGCTGTCGCTCGCGGCCGGCGATACCGACGCGCAACCCGAACTGCGTCTGGGCACGCCGTATTACATCAGCCCCGAGCAAATCGACGGCGTGCCGCCGGATGCGCGCGACGATCTGTACAGCCTGGGTGTCGTTTTACACGAGATGCTCACCGGCGCGCTGCCGTTTCGCGGCAACAGCGTCGCGGAGATCGTGCTGGCGCATCAGAGTTCGGCCGTTCCGCAATTGCCGGCGTCTCTGGATGCCTATCAGCCGGTCATCGAAAAACTGCTCGCCAAACAGCGCGCTAAACGCTTCGATTCTGCATCCCAGTTCCTGAACGCAATCCACGATGCGCATGCGCAGTTTCTTCACGGGAGCCCTTAGTCTCATGGCCTCTACAGCATCCAAGTATTCATTCGCCAGCATGTCGGCGCGTTCCACGATCTGGGTGATCGTCGCGGCGGGTGTGGGCTTCATCGGTCTGGTCCTCCTGCCCGGTCTGTATCTGTCGACGCAGATCTCGCGCAGCACCGCGGCACTCAAATTTGTCGGTGAAGTCCGCCGCCACCCGGCCGCGCTGCAAAGTGGGCTGGATTCGGCGCGTGACCGGCTCAGCGCCCGCGGCTATCTGCAGGCTCCGTTGACGCAGGTGCGCCAGGCCGCGCAGGGAATCGATGCTGCGCTGGCCGTGATGCTGCACGCGCAGCCCTCGGGCTGGTTCGAAGCGCCCACGGCCGGCAGTGCATTCGCCGACGACGCATTGGTTGCACGCGCCGCATTGATGCAGTCGCGCTGGCTGCGCGATCGCAAGACGCTCGCACCGGTGCTGAAATTCGATGCCGTGCCGTATCAGGACAGCGAGTCCACCGGCACGCAGTTGAATGCAAGCGGCAAGGCGTTCGCTCGCGATCTGGCCGACTCGGTGCATGTCGCCCGCACCGCCGTTCCTTACCTTGATAAGCAGCTGAGCGAGATCAGCGCGGCGCTGCAGGCACGCAATCTGGATGCCGCAGCGCAACTGCGCTACTTGATGGTCGCGGGATTGGGCATTGCCGCGCTGATGGGGTTTCTGGTGAGCATCTCGCTGGCTGCGCGCCGCCGCCAGGAAGAATTGGTGCAGGCCGCGCGCCAGCAAACCCAGGATATTTTGCGCACCGTGAAGGAAGGTTTGTTCCTGCTGGATGAGAACCTGCAGATCGGTGGCGCTCATTCCGCCGCGCTGAGCGGCCTGTTCCAGCGCGAGGACATCGCCGGCCTCACCTTCGAGCAACTGCTGCAGGACATCGTTCCGGAGAAGACGCTGAACACGGCGAAGAAGTTCGTCAAGGTCCTGTGGTCCGAGCGCACCAAGGAAAACCTGGTCAAGTCGATCAACCCGCTGGGTGAAGTCGAAGTACAGATCGAAGCCCCCGGCGGTGGCGGTCGCGAGACCCGCTACCTCGAATTCGATTTCCACCGCGTGCGCACCCAGGGCAAGATTTCGCATGTGCTGGTGTCGGTGTCGGATATCAGTGCGCGCGTCGCGCTGGCGCACGAGTTGACGGGCGCGCAGGAAAAATCGCAGGCGCAGCTCGACACGCTGGTGGGCATCCTGCACGTGGAGCCGAATCAACTCGCCTCCTTTCTGGATGATTCCGACGCCGCGATGAAAATGATCAACGTGGTGCTGAAGGAGCCTGCGCGTGAAGAGGCTATGTTCCGCAAGAAGCTCGACACCATTTTCCGCCAGGTGCACGCCGTCAAAGGCGAAGCTGCGGGCTTGGGCTTGAGTTCGATTGAAAGCCGCGCGCATTCCTTCGAGGATGATCTGCGTGCGTTGCGGGAGAAATCCGGATTGTCCGGCAATGAGTTCCTGCCGCTGGTGCTGAAGTTGGATGACTTGTTCACGCATCTGCAGTCCATCCGCGACCTGGTCGGGCGTCTGTCGCGCCTGCGGGTCAGTGCCGAAGCGCCCGAAGTGCCGGAGATGGGTGAAGGCACCGATGTCATCGACAACACCGGCAGCGTATCGGGTTTGCAGGGCACGATTACTCAGGTGGCGCAGCGAATCGCGTCCGAATTGGGCAAGGAAGTGCATGTCGAGTGTGTCGGATTGGGGGCGCTGCCGGCGGACTATCGGCGCATGGTGAAGGACATCGCCGTGCAGGCGGTGCGCAATTCCGTCGTGCACGGCATCGAGGCCGCGCAAATCCGTCTGGGTGCAGGCAAGCCCTCACAGGGGACGATCCATATCCAAGTGCAGGACCTGGGCGCGGCCGGCTTCAAGCTGACGCTGGAAGATGACGGCGCTGGCCTGTCGATCGACCGAATCAAACATGCCGCCGTTCAAAAGCAGTTCATCACCGAGGCCCAGGCAGATGCCATGGACTCCCGCCAGGCGCTGGGGCTGTTGTTTCGCGCCGGCTTTTCCACGGCGGAATCCGTCAACAAGGACGCTGGCCGTGGTGTGGGCATGAATCTCGTGGCCGACCTGGTGCAGCAGAATGGCGGCAAGCTCGGGGTCGCAACGGTACCCGGCAAGTTCACGCGTTTCACCATCATGTTGCCCGGCCTCGCTGCGGCGCAAACGGTGCAGAGGACCGCGTGATGAGCTACGCGGATGTCAATGCCAGGGGGCCTTTGAAGATGATGATCGTGGATGATTCGAACATCATGCGCCGCCGTATCGAGCGGTCGCAGCAAATTGAACGGCTGGAAGTTGTTGCGTGTGCGGCCAATGGACGCGAAGCAGTGGAGATGTTTGCGAAAGAGCAACCCGACGTGGTCACCATGGATCTGACCATGCCGGAAATGGACGGCATCGAATGCGTCGAAAAGCTGGTGCAGATGCGATCCGATGTGCTGATCCTGGTCGTCTCTGCGCTGGCCGACAAGGCCACGGCTGTCGAGGCGATTGAAAAGGGCGCGAATGGATTCTTGTGCAAACCCTTTACCGACCGGCAGCTGAATGATGCGCTCCACGAACTGCTGTCCTGATTCGAACCGCGAGGTGACAGGATGTTGACCGAGGCGGAAATTCGCACTTTCATCAATGGCGCAACGCACTATTTCGACACTGCCGCGCAGCAGCATGCGAGCGTCGGCTCACCGTATCTGGTCACCGATGGCAAGCCCGGCGCCTACGACTACACCGGCGTCATCGGCATCTCCGGCGCTCGGCGCGGTATCGTCTATTTCACCGCTCCGCGTGGCATGCTCACCGTCCTGCTCATGCGAATGCAGGAAACCGATACCAGTGAGGAAAACATCAAGGATCTGATCGGCGAGGTCGCCAATACGATTTCAGGCAATGCTCGCAAGGATTTCGGCAAAAGCTTCGTGATTTCCGTGCCTACTGTGCTGGCAAAGGATGCTGAAAGCTTTGCAACGCCGCACGCGCGCTCTTTCGTCATTCCCATCAACTGGCGCAGCCACAGCGCCAAGCTGGTCGTCTGCCTCGAATAGCCTCGTTTGCCGCCCTACGGCGCGCTGCGTTTTAAGCGGATTTCCACCTGCCGGAAACTCCCGGTTGACAGACCCAAACCCACGGCTATACTGCGCGCCCTTCCAGTTAAAAGCCTCGAAGACACGGATTACGCCCATTGACGGGGCAGTGTTTCGAGCTATAATTGAAAGTCTTTCCCTGGACCTTTGTCGTCCTGGGGCGCTATTTAACAATTTGAACAGGTAACTTGTGTGGGGACTCGCGTTCAGCATCTTTGGATGCAATTGAATCGAGTTCCAAACGACCAGTGGTTCTGCGCGTCATTTATTTGATGCGAGAACTATGAAGAGTTTGTGACTCAAAACTTCAGAGAAATTAAGTGTATTAACTGAAGAGTTTGATCCTGGCTCAGATTGAACGCTGGCGGCGTGCCTAACACATGCAAGTCGAGCGGTAACAGGTGTAGC
>JANMXI010000254.1:0-9915 GCA_031394735.1 Pseudomonadota bacterium
CCGCATTTGAGATCGCGGCAGAACGGGCGAACCGGCGCGGTGGATCGTAACAATCAACTTACGTGCTGAGATCCGTGGGGCTATAGCGCCCGCCCGTTCTCGGGAACGCCGGCTCACAGCAACGTTTGAAAACTACAACAACTCGCGGGCCGGCGCGAGCGATCTGCGGCGCAACGGACACCCGCCCCCACGCTCCCGGCATCAACACACGAACCACTGGAAGACCCCGCAAAACGGTGTACGAACCAGTTTGTAAAGGCTATAAAGATGTCCGTGAATCGACAAAAGAAGCGCTCTTGGCAGCCAAGGTAGGCAGTTCCCTCCTGCGCGCAGGCCGTGAAGTATGCGGCGATTGGGCAATTGCGAGCCAGCGTGAATGGCTGGTCACGAACGGGATCGGCGGATTCGCCTGTGGCACGCTTGCCAATGCCAATACCCGCCGCTACCACGGCCTGCTCATCGCCAGTGCTCATCCGCCGGTCGAGCGGATCATGCTGGTGTCCAAACTCGACATTGCTGCGCTGTATCTGAACCGCCGCTACGACTTCAGCGCCAACGAATTTGCCGATGGCACGGTCAGTCCGCGCGGTTTCGAGCTCACGGAGTCCTTCGAACTGCTCGATGGCATCCCCACCTGGCAGCACACCTGCGCCGATGCAGTGCTGCAACAGCAGATCTTCATGGCGCCGGGCGCCAATACCACCTATCTCGCCCTGACAGTGACTCGCGCCAGCGCGCCGCTGCAACTGGAACTAACTCCTCTGTGCGGCCATCGTGACTATCATGCGCAACAACGTGGCGTGCAGCCCATGACGATGACCAGCAGCATGGACGGCTGCACCCTCAACGCCGAGGCTTCAGTGCTGTCGTGTCACCTGTCGATCAGCGAGGGACGTTTCGAAGCCGACGCGGATTGGTATTGGAATTTCGCCCACCGCGCCGAGGCCGAGCGCGGTCTGGACGTCATCGAGGATCTGTTCGTGCCGGGACGCTTTCGCGCCACCCTGCAGCCCGGGCAGACGTTGTTTTTCGTGGCCTCCGCCCGCGACGATCCGCCCGCTCCCGGCGAGCAGGTGCTGTCCGCCGTCATCGACAAGGCGCGCTGGCTCAAAGGGCTGGTGCCGGCCGACGCCCCGGAATGGATCGCACAGCTCGCGCTGGCATCGGATCAATTCATCGTGCAGCGTCCCGCCATTGCCGGCGCAGTGGCCGGCTCGCGCAACGGCGTCTCCGTCATTGCTGGGTATCCCTGGTTCACGGACTGGAGCCGCGACACACTGATTTCACTCCCCGGATTAACCTTGAGCCTCGGCCGTCGCGAGATCGCCGCCAGCATTCTCGACACGTTGCTCACGTATCTGGATGCGGGGATGCTGCCGAATCGATTTAGCGACACGGGCGAGCATCTGGAATACAACACCGCCGATGCGACGCTCTGGCTGTTCAATGCCGTCGACGAATACCTCAACGTCACCGCCGATATGGCCTGGGCTCGCCAGGTGTTCCCGCTTCTGCTGCAGATTCTGCGCGCGCATCTAGCCGGTACCCGCTTCGGCATCCAGGTGGACGCCGATGATGGGCTGTTGCGCGCCGGTGTTGCCGGTGCACAGGTCACCTGGATGGACGCCAAGGTGGGCGACTGGGTGGTCACGCCGCGCATCGGCAAGCCGGTGGAGATCAACGCGCTGTGGTTGAACGCACTCGACGTGTCGCTGCGGCTGGCCATCCGACTGCGCGACTCCGAATCGCAGATGTTGTGCAAAGCCTGGCTGGGTCGAGCACGCAACGGCTTCGCACGTTTCTGGAACGATGCGGCCGGCTGCCTGCACGATGTTCTGGACGTTGAGGGAACGTCGGCGACGGATTCCAGCATGCGCCCCAATCAGATTCTGGCGGTGAGCCTGCCCTATTGCGCACTGCCGGCGCATCAAATGCGCGCGGTGGTCGACTCTTGCGCGCACCAACTGTTGACCGGCACCGGACTTCGCAGCTTGAGCGCGGCATCGAGCCAATACCGACCCCACTATGGCGGCGATCCGCACAGCCGTGACGGCGCCTATCATCAAGGCACCGTGTGGACGTGGCTGCTGGGACCGTTCGCGTGGGCACATTATCGCGTCTACGGCGATGCGGCGATCAGTCAATCCTTTCTCGAACCGTTGGGACTGGAACTGCGCCGCGCTTGCTTTGGCACCTTGAGTGAAATCAGTGACGGCGAACCCCCGCATGCGCCGCGAGGTTGTTTTGCACAAGCCTGGTCCGTGGCTGAAACGCTGCGTGTCTGGCTGCGATTGGAGCGGGAAAAATCCAAGAATGGGAAAACCACATGAGTGAGGAGCGTCGGCGGCTGCAGATCCGTGCCAACGGCGGCATCGGCTGGAAGCACTGGGGACCGTATGTGAGCGAGCGCCAATGGGGCACGGTTCGCGAGGACTACAGCGCTCACGGCAATGCCTGGGAGTACTTTCCCCACGAACATGCGCGCAGCCGCGCGTATCGCTGGGGCGAGGACGGCATCGCAGGTTTTTGCGATGCCGACCAGCGTCTCACCTTAAGTCTTGCACTGTGGAATGAACGCGATCCCATTCTGAAGGAACGATTGTTCGGACTCACCAATGCGCAGGGCAATCATGGCGAGGATGTGAAGGAGCAGTACTTCTACCTGGACGCCACGCCCACCAACTCCTACCTGCGGATGCTCTACAAATATCCGCAACGTACGTTCCCGTACGAGGAACTGATCGCGCAGAATGCAACGCGTGGCATGGGCAGGCCGGAATTTGAACTCACCGACACCGGTGTCTTCGCCGGCAACGCCTATTTCGATGTGTTCGTCGAGTATGCGCAAGCCTCCCCCGGCGATATCCTGATGAAGGTCACAGCCTTCAATCGCGGCACGCAGGCCGCACCATTGCACCTCATTCCGCAATTGACGCTGCGCAATACCTGGTCGTGGCAGAACGGCTCCTACAAACCCGCGTTGCGACACGAGGACATGCAGACGGTGCGTGTCGATCACGAATCACTCGGTTCCCTGTACTGTCAGGTGCAGGGCGAAACGCAGTGGTTGTTCACCGAGAATGAGACCAACCCGATGCGGGTGTGGAACCAGCCGGCAACCGGCTATTTCAAAGACGGCTTTCACGACTGCATCGTGTCGGGCCAGAACCTCGCCGTGAATCACACCGCCGGCACCAAGGCGGCGGCCTGGCGGCCCATGGCGGTGCCCGCCGGCGGCAAGACCGAACTTCGATTGCGGTTGTCGCCGCAGCCGGCGCTCGTAGCCTTCGATGATTTCGATGCGATCCTCGCCCTGCGCGTGTGCGAAGCGGACGAGTTCTACGCCGAATTGCAAGAAGGCATCACCGATGCCGATGCGCGCTCCGTGCAACGCCAGGCCTTCGCCGGCCTAATGTGGAGCAAGCAATATTATTACTTCGACATTCCACAATGGTTGCGCGGCGATCCGGCCCAACCCACGCCACCACCCGAGCGACTGCAGGGCCGAAATTCAGACTGGGTGCATCTGAACAATGCCGAGATCATCTCGATGCCGGACAAATGGGAGTACCCCTGGTATGCATCCTGGGACCTCGCCTTTCACTGCATTCCGCTGGCGCTGATCGATGCGGAGTTCGCCAAGCATCAGCTCGTGCTGCTGACGCGCGAATGGTACATGCATCCGAATGGCCAGATTCCCGCCTATGAATGGGCCTTCGGTGATGTCAATCCGCCGGTGCATGCCTGGGCGGCATGGCGCGTGTACCAGTTGGACCGCAAACAGAACAAAGGCCAGGGGGATCTGGAATTTCTGGAACGCGTATTTCACAAGCTGATGATCAACTTCACCTGGTGGGTGAACCGCAAGGACGCCGAAGGCCGCAATGTATTCCAAGGCGGCTTTCTGGGCCTGGACAATATCGGGGTGTTCGATCGCAGTTCGCAGCTCCCTACCGGCGGACACATCGATCAATCCGACGGCACCAGTTGGATGGCGATGTACGCGCTGAATCTAATGCGCATTGCGCTGGAACTGGCCCACCACAACCACGTCTACGAGGACATCGCCACCAAGTTTTTCGAGCACTTCCTGCATATCGCCGAAGCGATGAGCAACATGTTCAACGACGGCGGCGGCCTGTGGGACGATCAGGACAAGTTTTTCTACGACGTGCTGCACCTGCCCAACGGCGAGAAGGTCAGCCTGCGCGTGCGCTCCATGGTGGGTTTGATCCCGCTGTTCGCGGTCGAAACGCTCGATCCCGAACTGCTAGACGACCTGCCTGGTTTTCGCAAGCGGTTGGAATGGTTCCTAAGCTATCGACCCGATCTAGCGGACCTCGTTTCCCACTGGCAGGATCCCGGTCGCGGACAGCGACGATTATTGTCGCTGCTACGCGGGCATCGCATGAAAAAGCTGCTACAGCGCATGCTGGACGAATCGGAGTTCCTCTCCGACTACGGCATCCGCGCCATGTCGCGCGCGCATCTGGATCAACCGTATGAGTTCCGCTACGGCGATGTCGACTTGACTGTCAGCTACGCGCCGGCCGAATCGGAGTCGGGGATTTTCGGCGGCAATTCCAACTGGCGCGGACCGATCTGGTTTCCCGTGAATTTCCTGATCATCGAATCCTTGCAGAAATTCCACCACTACTACGGCGATGATTTCAAATTGGAGTGTCCGACGGGGTCGGGGAATCTGATGACGATCGATCAGATTGCCGAGGAACTCTCCAAACGTCTCGCGAGAATATTCCTGAAAGGCGCCGATGGCCGACGGCCGGTTCTTGGCCACGAACCTGCATTGCAAGCTGATCCGCTGTTTCGCGACTATGTCCCGTTCTATGAGTTTTTTGATGGTGACAATGGACGGGGAGTTGGGGCTTCTCATCAAACTGGCTGGACTGCGCTGATTGCTAAACTTCTCATGCCGCGCAGGCAGTAACCGCTGCTTTGATATGTCCACCGCTGGCGTCGAGGAGGAGGAAGAGTGGGTTTTCCCGCGAGGCGCTCGCCACGGCCCCCAGCCAGCATTTGAAAACTACAACAGCTCAAGGGCCGTGGCGCGCGATTGCGGCGCAACGGATACCCGCCCCCGCGCTCCCGGCAATTACTTCTTATGAGCAGAAGCCCAAGCAACAACAGCAGCCATGGTATTGGCGACATGTTTGTCCGGATTCAACGCCGTGTACTCATAAATGATCTTCCCTTCAGGAGAAATCACGTAAGAGGTGCGATTGGCGTACTCCGGTTTCATCGCCAGAATGGAATCGTAGGCCTTGGTGATTTTCTGCTCGGGATCGGCGGCCACGGCGAATTTGTTGCGGCATTCGGACACGGAGAACTTGTTCAGCGTGTCGATGGCGTCGTGCGAGACACCGATGACAGTGGCGCCGTTGGCCTTGAACTTGTCAGTGGCTTCGGCGAACTCGTGTGCTTCTACCGTGCAGCCGGGTGTAAACGCTGCCGGGTAAAAGTACAACACGACAGGTCCCTGCTTGAGCGCATCGGCAAGCGAGAACTTGAATGGCTTGCCGGCCAGGGTGGCCTCGGTGGTGAAATCCGGCGCCTTGTCGCCAACCTTGAGGGCGGCAAACACGGGGGTCGCGAGAATCACGCTGCCGAGCATCAAGGGAAGTAAACGCTTCATGGATCGATTCCTGTGGTGGAAAGTTGCCGCATCTTGCGCCAATCAAAATGTCCGATCAAGACGGTTATGATGCCCGTCATGAGCATCGCACGCGCCTTGATCTCCTGCGCATTCTCCCCCCATTTCGCTGGCGCCACCGATTCGGATTCAAGCCCGCGCATCGCCGCTTCGACCGACAAGCGGTCCCGGCAGGATTGGGTGTGGCACCCGAACCGGGCGCTGCAATGAGCCGGGTCCTCGGTCAGGGCGTTACCCGGATTTGGCGCATTGCGTTAAGTGGCCCATCAGGCGACTCCCACCTCGCTTGCCTGGACGAGGCGGAACGCCGGCGTGCCGATGCCTTCAAATTCGAACGGGACCGGCACCGATTCATTCGCGCACACGATGCCCTGCGTCGCCTCTTAAGCGGCGTCTGCGGCGGCGCACCGGAAAAGCTGGCATTGCAGGCCGACGAGCAAGGCAAGCCGATGCTGCCGGCTGAATACGGCGTCCATTTCAATCTCTCGCACAGCGAGGATCAAGCGCTGCTGGCCATATCGCACGCCGCGCCGGTCGGCGTGGATTTGGAAAAAATCCGTCCCCTATCTGACGCGGATGCGCTGGCCGAACGGCATTTCAGTGCCCGCGAGTGCGTTCACTTGCAGACACTGCCGGCGGGACCGGTACGTGAGCGCGCGTTCTTCCACTGCTGGACGCGCAAGGAAGCCTTCGTCAAATGCACTGGGGTGGGTCTGCGAACCGACTTGCGCCGCATCGAATCCGGATTCGTCGGCGATGTCATGATCGATGGCGTGGTCATCCGATCATTGCCCGACGTCGATGATTTCGCCGCAGCGTTGGCCATCGAGGGCGGTGTCGCAGCCGTGGAAATTCTCGACTATCGCGACACGCCTGGTTAGCTGGCGCGCTGCGGGCAGCGACCGGATATTCCGAGGTATTGCCAACTGTCGCACGTCGACAACGATTGCTGGGTCAGCGCTCCGGCGGACAGAGAATCGGAATTGCCTCGCGCCGGTTGCGCCGATATACACTGAAATCAGCTCTATCGATCGTGATAACAGAATGTTTGGGGAACAACTCGCTCATCCGTACCAAGCACAGATCGGCAATATCGGGACTTCTGTCTGCATAGCGGTCGGCCAGCCGCGTCAACTGCGCCAGATGGTCGCTACTTTGGAACGCCAGCGCCACCAGCCCTTCGTTCAACAACGAGAGCGCCACCGATGAGCTTTGCAGGTGAAACGCAGTTTCCGCGATCACTGCCTCGCAGGTCAGCAGCGGCTCGGTAACGCCAGCCGCTATTTTCACCGCCCAAGCATGGTGCTTGTCATGGGAGTTGGCAAACGCGACCAGAAAGCCAGTGTCTGCTATACCCTTCAAGAGCGCGAAAACCCCTTTCGGGCTGACAAATCCCGCGCGCCCCGCACGCTTCCCGCGAGCCGCATGAAAGAGGGCTCCTTGCCGCCCTCGCGTGCCTTCTCAAGCTGCTCGCGAATAATTCGCCCCTTCGGAATTCCCGACTGCTTCGAGGCCTGATCAAGCCAGGATGCGAGCTCTTTCGTAAGGCGAACGGTGAATGTCGTACTCATTTGACAGTACTGTAACACACGCGTACCAGACAGACAATTCACAATGAGTGTTGCACCTCGCCCGCCAACGCGGCAACCTCCAATGACATGATCAGTACCCCGCCACAATCCCCCGCTGCAGCGCCCGACCATTCGACGCAACCGCAACGCGTCTTCGTCGTGGGCGCAACCGGCAGCATTGGCCGCGCCACGGTTCGCGCGCTCGTGATGCGCGGACACGAGGTTGTGTGCTTCGTCCGACCGCGTTCTTCAAGTCGTTGTCCGGGCAGATTGACCGCGTCCGGCGAGGCAAACCTTTCCTGGTGTTTGGAGACGGCAGATTGACGGCTTGCAAACCGATCAGCGATGCAGATCTTGCCGATTATCTCGTCGATTGCCTTGACGATGAGACGCGCTGGAACAGCGTGCTGCCCATCGGCGGGCCAGGGGATGCGATCACACCCCTGCAACAGGGCGAGCAGTTGTTTGCGTTACTCGGGCGCCCGCTCCGCTATCGGCATGTGCCGGTCGCCTTGCTTGACGCCATCATCGGCGTTCTGAGCATTCTGGGTCGCGTGGTTCCAAAGCTTGCGCAAAAGGCAGAACTTGCCCGCATCGGCCGCTACTACGCCACCGAATCCATGCTGGTCTTCGATCCGCTCACGGGCTGCTGTGACGCTGCCATCACGCCTTCGACGGGGAAGGAAACTCTCTTCGACTTTTACGCAAACGTTGTGAACCGTTCCGTCACTGCGGAGCGTGGCGATCACGCCGTTTTTTGAGTCAACTCGCGCGCGCGACCCGGGCTGGCAACACGGCGCGCAGTTCGCGGCAGACCCGCGCGACATCTGAATCTTCCATGGCGGGGAACAGCGGCAAGGTCACGGTCTGCCGGCCGATACGGGCGGCCACCGGATAGTCCTCGGGCCTATACCCCAACATGCGGTAGTAGGTGAACCCGGGAATGCAGGGATAGTGAATGCCGATGCCGATGCCGCGTTCGGCCATGGTCTTTTGGAATTCCACGCGGGTCATACGCTGCGCCTCGAAATCGAGGAGCAGCGTGAACATGTGCCAGCTATGGCCCTCGTCACCGCGCGCCGGCAATACGCCCGCCGTGTAACCCTCCAATTCGCGATAGTACAGCCCCGCCAATTCGCGGCGGCGCCGGTTGAACCCATCCAGGTGGCGCAACTGATCGATGCCGATCTGCGCCGCGATTTCGGTGAGATTGCTTTTCGCACCGGGGAACATGACATCCACGCCGCCGTCTTCGTCCTTGACGATGCCGTGAAACCGGTACTGCTCGATCTGCGCTGCGACGGCCGCGTCAGCGGTGACGATCGCGCCACCCTCGATGCAGGTCATGTTCTTGTTGGGATGAAAGCTGAACACCGCCAGATCGCCGAAGCTGCCAATCAACTTGCCCTGATGGCGCGTACCGATGGCATGCGCGGCATCCTCGATCACGCGCAGCCCGTGCTCCTTCGCCAACCCCAGGATGCCGTCCATATCCACGGACAGCCCCGAAAAATGTACCGGCATGATGGCACGCGTCTTGCGGGTGATGGCCTTGCGCGCCAACTCCACGTTGATGTTGCGCGAAGCAAGATCGACGTCGACGAACACGGGCTTCGCGCGCAGACGCGCGATGACATTGGCGCTGGCGGCGAAACTCATGGCCGGCACGATGACTTCATCGCCGGCGCGAACGCCCGCCACTTCCAGCGCGATCTCAAGCCCGGCCGTGGCCGAGGTCATGACGCGGACATGCCGCGCGCTGCCGCCGCCGGCTCCGGTCGCAAGATATGCCGACAATGCCGCCTCGAAGTCGCGCACCTTGGGCCCGCTCGCCAGTTGTCCGGAGCGAAACACCGCGGCGACCGCCGCAATGCTGGCGTCATCGATGGACGGACGGGTGAACGGCAGAAACGGTTTCATACGGAACTCCTCGACACCAAAACGACGCCGATGCAAATCAGCAAAATGCCGGCGATCTTCACCGGCGTCAACGTTTCACCCAGCCAGGCCACCGCGGCAAACGCCACCACCACATAGCCGAGCGAGAGCATGGGATACGCCGTGCTCACCGGCGCCTTGGTCAGTGCCGCGATCCACACGCAGACGCTCAAGCCATAGCACACCATGCCGCCCCAAAACGGCAGGTTGGTCAGCAGGCCGCCGATGATGCCGGGCAAGGTCTGCAGGTTGAAGGCGGTGAAATGGGCGATCGACTGGGTGGCCGACTTGAGCAGCAATTGCGCCGCGGCATTCAGGCCGACGCCGGAGAGAATCAGCACCCACGTAAGCCAGTTCATCGCCGCGCCACCAGCACGCGATGCACATCGCGGGCGATCTCGCGCATCGGCAAGCCGCTCAGGCGCAAGCTGTCAAAGGTGGCGGGCTCCATCACTGCATAGGCCTTTTCGTCGAGCTGCCATCGTACCTGGAATTCCTCGATCCCGGCCATTCCGAGCGCCGGATCGTGACGCAGTCCGTAGTCGAGCTCGCCGCGATAATCGACCAATGTCACGCTGCGGCGCCAATAGAACGGCAGGGTTTGATCATAGGTGCGGACGCTATAAATCGCCGCACCGCGCGGCTCAAAGCCCGGTGCCGCCGTCAACGTGATACCCGAATAGATGGGCGCCAGTACACCCGCTGCATGCAGCAGCACCAGCACCCCCGCCGTGG
>JANMXI010000255.1:0-20997 GCA_031394735.1 Pseudomonadota bacterium
GGTCCGGCGTAATACGAGTATCCGATACCGGCGTTCACGGTGAGTTTGTGCCAGGCCGGCGCCGTTAGGTTCACTTCGGCGGACTTGGTGGTGACGCTGAGCAATCCGTAATAAGGAACATAACGTGAGGCATCGGGAGAATAGACGGCACTGATCAAGAGCCAGTCCCGGAACGTGGTGTCGACGCTCAACTCGTTGTAGTTGTAGGCGGAACCCGAGTTGTTCCACGGATAGCGGTAGTGGGTCAGCAGCGCCTTGGAGTGCCAGTCTTCGTTCCAGTTCCAGGAAAATCCACCGAACAGGCCCACTTCGGCGTCGCGGCTGCCGCCTGGAACAATTCGCACGCTCGAGGTGAACACGCCGGCGAGCCAACCACTCGATGTATTTACGTGAAGGTCCGCCTGCAATGCCGGATCGTGATCGCTGCGCGACACGCCGCGCACCAGATAGTCGCTGGTCAACCCGACAGAGCCGCCCCAACTGTCGGCGGCTGCGCTGCGCTGCGCGGTTGCGACGCTGTACAACACGATCCCCATGCAAATCGTCGGGCGGATTATTTTTCTCATTACCGTTGCCATCGTCTCTCTGCGGCGAATCGCGTCACAGAATAAACCTTTCTGCGCGCAGCGGGCACTTACTCGCACGACAGATCATTTTATTCGTTTGCAGGAGTACAACCATGCGAGTCGCGCGTGCCGCATTGAGCGGCGTGTTGGGGATTGTTTTTGCCTTTAATTTGAGTGGCTGCGGCGGCGGCGGCGGATATGACGGTGGCGGATCGACTCCGCCGCCCGCCGTTGTCAGCGTTTCCGTCGCTCCCACCACCATCAACCTGGGTCAGTCTGCCACGGTCACGTGGTCGTCCAACGCAGGCACTAGTTGCACTGCAAGCGGTGCGTGGACGGGCGCGCAAAGCGCCAGTGGCTCCACCGCGGTGACGCCCGCTGCTGCCGGCACGTTGACGTATTCACTGAGTTGCACCGGCGGTACGTACAGCAACGGCACGGGATCGGCGACGTTGACGGTGAATGCAGGCAGTGCATTCTCGCTGACCAATCTGGTCGGCGATGTGGCCGGTGGTACAGCTACGAATACTGACGCGAATCTCGTGAACCCCTGGGGTTTGTCGATTCCCTCGGGTACCGCCCCCGCGTGGGTCGCCAACAATCACTCCGGCACTTCTACGCTGTACGACGGCAACGGCAAGGCGCAACCGCATGCGGCTCCGCTGGCAGTCAGCTTTGCCTCCGGCTTCGATCCCACCGGCATTGTGTTCAATGGCACTCCCGCCGATTTCACGGTGACGGCCGCCGGCATCACCGGCAGTGCAAAATTCATTTTCAATGGTGAGGGCGGGGCGATTGCCGGCTGGGCGCCCAATGTGGATGCCACCCATGCCATTACGACGTACACCGATGCCGGCGGCGCCATCTATAAAGGATTGGCGATCGCGAAGAACGGTGGCGTGTCGTTCATCTACGCAACCGATTTTCACAACAACAAGGTCGACGTGTTCGATGCGCACTTCGTCAAGCAGACGCCGTCGGCGACGTCGTTCACCTTTGCCGATGCGACCGTACCGGCAGGCTATGCGCCCTTTGGCATTCAGGCATTGGATACCGGCGCGAGCGGCGCGACGCAGATCTATGTCACTTATGCGAAGCAGGATCCGGCCGGCGGTCCCGACAATGTCAACGGTGCGGGCCTTGGGTTTGTGGATGTCTATGACACGAACGGGCAGTTCGTGAAGCAGCTGGTCGCCGCCGGCGCATTGAACGCACCGTGGGGCGTCGCGCTTGCGCCCGCCGACTTCGGCACGCTCAGCGACACGGTGTTGGTCGGCAACTTCGGTGACGGGAAGATCAATGCCTACGATGTGGCCGCCGGTACCTATATCGGTACGGTCAGCGATTCGGGTGGTGCGGCGATTGCGACACCAGGCTTGTGGGGCATCGCGTTCGGCAACGACGCCAACAATCAGCCGCACAACACGTTGTTCTTTGCGGCCGGCACCAACGATGAGGCCAATGGCAGCTATGGACGCATCGATCTGGGTGCCACGCCGCCGGTGTTGAACGCACCGCCGGTCGTCACTTTGACGGTACCGTCGGGCTCGCTGAAAGCCACCGTCACGTTGAGCGCAACGGTGGTGGATCCGATCACCATCGCCAAAGTGGAGTTCCTCGCCGGAGCGACGGTCATCGGCACGGCCACCACCTCGCCATATTCCATCACCTGGGATACCACGACCGTGGCCGACGGCGCGGTCAACCTCACCGCTAAAGCGACGGATGTGGACGGCAATGTAGGCACGTCCGCGGTCAGCGCAGCGACGGTGGCCAATGCGGTGGTTGCGCAGGTCACGCTGACTCAACTGCAGACGCAGATTTTCACGCCGCGATGTGCCATCTGCCATGACGGATCTACCGCCGGATTGCCGGGGGTGCAAAACCTGACCGCCGGTAATACGTTCGCGAATACCGTCAACGTCGTGAGCATCGAAGTTCCGACGCTCAAGCGCATCCTCCCCAACGATCCTGCGAACAGTTATCTGGTGCAGAAAATTGTGGGTGGAGCGGGCATTACGCAAATGCCGAAGGGCTGCAGCGGTACCGGCGCCAATGCCTGTCTTGATCAAGTCACGATCGATCTGGTGAAAACCTGGGTCAGTCAGGGAGCGTTGAACAACTGATCGCCTTAGCCGCAAAGAGGAGGGGCGCCCGCGCTGTGCCGCAAGGTTTCAGCGCGGGCGCCGGACGGGGGCTTTAAGTTTTTCAGCGAGTACTTGAGCATGAGAGCAGTTTGGTATCGATGGATTTGCTTGGGGGTCGTGGGCGCGTCGGTGAGTCTGGGTGCTTGCGCCGGCAAGGGCACGGGGCTGGATGGCAACGGCCGTCCGCCCGGATCCGGCGGCACGGGCGGCGCAATCACCGCCGATTTTCAATCCATCCAAGATAATGTGTTCACACCTATCTGTACCGTATGCCATGCCGGTGCGGGTGCGCCGCAAGGCCTGCGCCTGGATTCGGCCAACAGTTTCAATTTGCTGGTCAATGTGCCCAGCACCGAGGTTCCTTCCCTGGTGCGCATCAAGCCCGGCGATCCGGACAATAGTTATCTGATTCAAAAGATCGAGGGTCACGCCTCCGTGGGCGCGCGGATGCCGTTGGGCGGGCCACCGCTCGCGGCGGATGCCGTGGCGGCGATCCGGCAATGGGTGACCGATGGCGCGCAACCCGCCTTGGCGCAAGCGATGCCCGCAGTCTTCAAACTTCTTTCCACCGCGCCGGCGAGCGACGATCTGCTGATCGAGTCGCCGCCACAGGTGATGCTGGCGTTCAGTCAGGAAGTGGACGCCACGCGCGTGGATCAGGACTCATTGCGGTTGGAGCATGTTGCCGCCGGCGGTGATGCGGGGTCCGTCGAGTTCGTGCTTGCGCGTTTGACATTACCTGCGCCGAATCCCCATGCGCTGTTGCTGACGCCGGTGTCCCCGTTGCAGCCAGGGCATTACCGCGTGCACGCGCGTGCCGCACCCGGTCTGGGGCTCGCCGATATCAACTCACGCCCGCTCACACTGGACTCTTCCGGCGTGGACGATGACCCGGTGATTCTCGAATTCGATGTAGCGGGAGAGTGAGGATGCGCGTGAAGGTTGCTTTTGGCTTGAGTCTGGTCGCTGCGCTGTTGTGCGGCGTGCAAGCTGCCCGCGCTGAACCGTATCTCGCCGTGCAGGGTGGTTACAAATGTTCGACCTGCCACGTGAATCCCACCGGCGGCGGAATGCGCAATGACTTTGGCATGATCTACTCTCAAAACGTGCTGCCGGCGCAAACAGTGGGCGGCTCGGATGCAGTCTGGGGCGGCAAGCTCACCGAGTTCTTGCGCCTGGGTGGCGATCTGCGCGCCAACTGGTCGCGCAGCGAGGTGCCGAAGTCGCCGACGCAACAGAAATTCGCCGTCGATCAGGTGCGGGTTTACGGCGAAGTCAGCATGATCCGCGACCGGTTGTCGCTGTATGTGGATGAACAGGTGGCGCCGAACTCGGCGCAGAACCTAGAAGCGTATTTGCGCTACTCCGATGCGGCGCATGGTTGGTATGTGAAGGGCGGAAAGTTTTATCTCCCGTTTGGCTGGCGGCTGCAGGATCAGACCGCGTTCGTGCGAGAAGTGACCGGAATCAGCATGACCACGCCGGATCAAGGCGTGGAACTGGGCTATGACCGCGGCAATTGGTCGGCGCAGGTCGCGCTGACGAATGGCGCCGCCAATGCGCAAAGCGGGTCAGGTCATCAGGTGACGGGGCAGGTGGTGTTCGTGCAGCCGTGGTGGCGCGCGGGATTGGCCGCGTCGCAAACGCAGGCCGATGCAGGCAACCGCCGCGTGCTCGGCGTTTTCGCCGGCATACGCACCGGACCGGTCGCCTGGCTGGGAGAGGCGGATCTCGTCAGCGATGACGGGTACCCCGAGGGCAATCGTAAACTCGGCAGTCTGCTCGGTGAGGCGGATTGGAATCTGGCCAAAGGCCACAATCTGAAACTGACCGCCGAATACTACGAGCCGGATCGCCGTGTCAGTGAGGATCAGCAGACGCGGTGGAGCGTGTTGTACGAGTACACTCCGATTCAGTTCCTGCAACTTCGCGCCGGCTTCCGGCGCTATCGTGGCATTCCGCAAAACGATGCGCAGAACCGACGGCTCACGTTCTTCGAGTTACATGGCTATTTTTGATCAGCGACGGTTCCGGCGGGGTTGCCGTTCGGCATGTGCTTTGAACGCGCTGAGTTGGTCGCCCCAATAGTTTTCGATCTTGTCCAGCCACGATCGCAACGGCGCAAACGCGCGCGCATCGATGCGGTACAGCTTGACCCGCGCATCCTCCTCGATGCCGCTCTCGGTGATCAATCCGCTCTTGCGCAATACGCGCAGGTGCCGGCTCATCGCCGGCGGACTCAACGCCAGATCCTGCGCCAGTTCGCCGGCGCGGCGTGGCTGCTTCATGAGCAATTGGATGACGGCACGCTTGGTGGAGTCCGACAGGGCGTCCAGGGTGCGTTCCAGATCCTGGTGCTCGCTCACGGCTTCGGGTCGCGAACGCGTTGCGTGAACCACCATAGATGCCCTTCCGGATCGATGGCGCCGTAGCTTCGGTCAGCCCAATAGTCCTCGCCGTAGTCGTGTATCGAAGGCTCGGCAACGATGCGCGCACCTGCGGCACGAGCCTGCCGGCAATGCGCGTCAGCGTCGTCCACGAATACCATGATGTGTTGCGTATTGGCGCCGACATTCAACGGACTCCTCATGTCGGTTTCGAAGCGCCGGGTCGCACCCGCAGCCTCCTCACCCACCATGATCATTCCGCCGCCGTAGGTCAGTTCGCTGTGCTCGATGCGGCCGCCATCCCCTTCGACTTTGAGGCGGATCTCGAAGCCGAACGCATCGCAGTACCAGTCGATCATGCGTGCCGCATCTTTGCAGTGCACGCCCGAGCACATGCGCGGCCAATCCTTGGGCGGTGGTTTCATTGCGAGTCTCCTGGAGTTAGGGGTGGCTGAATGCTAACTGGATTGATAATAATTATCAAATATTGGTAACAAACAGCGAATGCATCGCGACGGCGACTGGCGTATCTTGGGCGTGCTGCCGCGGGTTTTCGCGGTACGCCAACTCCAAAGGTCCAATGCGCAATCTCATAGTCCTGTTGGGCGATCAACTGTCGCCGACGATGTCCAGCCTGGTCGGTGGCGATCCGCAGCAGGACCTTGTGCTGATGATGGAGGTGCAGGAGGAGGCCACCTATGTGCGCCACCACAAGAAGAAAATTGCCCTGTGTTTCTCTGCCATGCGCCATTTCGCCGAAGAACTGGAGCGACGCGGTTGGCGCGTGGATTATCGCGCGCTGGATGCGCACGACAACCGGGGCACCTTCAGCGACGAACTCGCGCTGGCCGTGCGCACCCACAAGCCCCGTGCGGTCATCGCCACGGCGGCGGGGGAATGGCGGGTGTTGCAGGCCATGCACGCGTGGGGAACCCTACTGGAGATCCCCGTCGACATCCGCGCGGACTCACGTTTCATTTGCGGGATCGAGGAGTTCGCCGCCTGGGCGGACGGGCGCAAGCAATTGCGCATGGAGTACTTCTACCGCGACATGCGCCGCAAGACCGGACTGTTGATGAAGGGCGAGCAGCCCGAAGGCGGACGCTGGAATTTCGATTCGGAGAATCGCAAGGCCGCGAAGATGCAGCTCTTCATGCCCGAGGTGCTGCGCTTCAAACCCGATGCGTTGACGCGCGAGGTGATCCGGCTGGTCGCGGGCCGATTCGGCGGACACTTCGGCGATCTGGAGCCGTTCTGGTTCGCCGTCACGCGTGCCGATGCGAACCGGGCCTTTGCGCATTTCCTGCAGGCGGCGTTGCCGTCATTTGGTGACTATCAGGACGCCATGCTGATCCAGCGGCCCTTCATGTATCACGCGGTCATTTCGATGTACCTGAACAGCGGCTTGCTGGACGCGCTCGACGTATGCAGTCGCGTCGCGGATGAGTACCATGCCGGCCGTGTGCCGTTGAACGCGGCGGAGGGGTTCATTCGGCAGATCATCGGTTGGCGCGAATACGTTCGCGGCATCTATTGGCTGAAGATGCCGACCTACGCGCAATCCAATTTCTTTGCCGCCACCAGGGAGGTGCCGGAGAGCTATTGGACCGGCGAGACCGACATGGCCTGTATCCGTGCCGCCGTGACCCAGACCCGGGAAGAGGCATATGCGCACCATATTCAACGCTTGATGGTGACGGGCAACTTCGCCTTGTTGGCCGGCGTGAATCCGCATGCGTTGCACGAGTGGTATCTGGCGGTGTATGCGGATGCCTACGAATGGGTGGAATTGCCGAACACGGTGGGCATGAGTCAGTTCGCCGATGGCGGACTGCTGGCATCGAAACCGTATATCGCCAGCGGCGCTTACATCAATCGCATGTCGGACTACTGTGCATCCTGCCGCTACGACGTGAAACTACGCACGGGAACGACAGCGTGTCCGCTCAATGCGCTGTACTGGAACTTTCTGGCGGTTCACGACCGGCAACTGCGCGGCAATCCACGGTTGACGCCAGCGTACCGTGTCTACGATAAATTCGCTGCGCAGGAAAAGCAGCGCATCGCTCAATCCGCGCGCGAGTTCCTCGACTCACTCTAGGCGCGCGCTCGGCAGCGATCTGAGCAGTACTTCACCTCGTTCCAGCAGCGCATCCATTTCTTGCGCCAGTTAAACGGCCGATTGCAAACTGCGCAGATCCTGACAGGCAATGCCGCCTTGGTAATTTTTTTAGGTCTTCGCGTCACGGGCTGCGCATTGTAAAGATATAATGCGCGAAAGAACGATCAACAGCAGTCGGGGGTTCATCTTGAATATCAGAGCGATTTGCGCGCTGGGGTTTGTCTGCGCCGCAGGCACAGCGGTGAGCGCCGATACCGACTGGATTCAACAGAGCAATACGTATTCGCAATTGCTGCTGGATATACAGGCTACGTATTCGCCCGAAAGCGCGTCGGCGCTCGGCGTGGAGGGCCATGAGGCGGAGGTCGCGGATCTCAAACCATTGAATTCGCAGCGGGAGGAAGCGGACCTCACCAAGGCGGTCGACAAATTGCAGGCGCTGCGCAGTGCCGCCGTCGATCCGCGCATCAAACAGGACTTGGATATTCTGCTCACCTCCGCTGAAGATCAACGTCAGACGCTGGCGCTGACTCGGCAATTGATGGTGCCGTACGTGGATCTGCCGCAGGGCATGTTCGGCGGGTTTCAGAAACTGCTTCACGAGGGCGTGGCGCAGCAGCGACAGGCCAAAGCGCTGCTGCGTTTGCGACGCTACGTCGGGCGCGAGAAGGGCTTTGAGCCCATCACCGTGTTGGCACAGGCGCGCATCGCTGAAGGCTTGCAGCAGCCCGCGTTGGTTGCACCCTGGAGCGTTGAGGTGCAGCAGGGCATCGACAATCAACAACGGTATCTGGACGGCATTCGCGACTTGTTCAAGCAGAGCAAGCTGCAAGGCTGGCAGGGCGACTTCGCGACGCTGTCCAAGCAGATCCAGGCCTATGGCGCCTGGCTCAAATCCGATCTGTTGCCGCGAGCCCGCAAAACCAATCGTCTGCCGGAGGCCGTGTACGCAGACAATCTGAAGAACTTCGGCGTAGATGCCGATCCGCGCCAGATCATGCAGCAGGCGCTGACCGCCTATGCGCAGATCCGCGAGGAGATGGCGTCGCTGGCGGCCGTGGTCGCCGCGCAGCGTGGCTTCAAGTCCACCACGTATCCGGATGTGCTGCGCGAACTCAAGAAGCAGGGCATTGCGAAGGATCAATTGCTGCCGACGTATCAGGCCCGGCTCGCCACCGTCGAGGACATCGTGCGCCAGCAGCATCTGGCGACACTGCCGACGCGCGCGGCGGTGATTCGACTGGGCAGCGAGGCCGAATCTGCCGCCCAGCCGGCGCCGCACATCGACTTGCCGCCGCTGATCGGCAATACCGGCCAGCCCGCCGCATTCGTCATTCCCGTCTCCAATCCCAATGCACGCTCGGGCGCGGAGTACAACGATTTCTCCTTCGACGCGGTTACCTGGACGTTGATCACGCACGAGGCACGGCCCGGGCACGAGTTGCAGATCTCGCGCATGCTGGAACGCGGCGTCTCCACTGCACGCGCTTTTTTTGCGTTCAACAGCGCGAATGTCGAGGGCTGGGCCCTGTATGCCGAGGCATTCATGAAACCCTATCTGCCGCTCGATGGGCAGCTGGCCGTTCTGCAACTGCGGTTGATGCGTTCTGCGCGGGCCTTCCTCGATCCCATGCTGAATCTGGGGTTGATCGAGCCGGAGGCGGCCAAACAGCTGCTGATGCGGGAAGTCGGCTTGTCGGAGCCCATGGCCAAGCAGGAAGTGGATCGCTACACGTTCAATGCGCCCGGCCAGGCGACGTCTTACTTCTTCGGCTATCAGAAGCTCGAGGCGACGCGTGCGCGCGCGGAGATCGCGCTGGGCAGTCGTTTCGATGTCCTCAACTATCACGATTTCATTCTCAATCAGGGCCTGCTGCCGCTGCGTTTGCTGGATAAGGTGGTTATGGAAGAGTACGTGCCCTCGCGCAAGCAATAGGACAATAAGACGCGACACCGATTTGCGCTGCCGCTTGACCGGGTTATGATGCTGTCACCCGGGCAGCATGGAGCAGCAATGTCAACGGAATTGAACAATCAATACGCCCCGCCGAAAAGTGCGGTCGCTGATATTCGCACTCCCGGCGACGGCATCAACAAGGCCGGCCGTGGTGCGCGATTGGGGGCGGTAACCCTGGACGGCCTGATCGGCACCGTCGGGCTCTTACCCGCCTACTTCATGACGATCAAGAACATGGTGGCCGCAACTCGCGCGGGCAGTCCCCTCACCCTCTGGGCGGGACTTGCAACGACCGGCGCCTGGTTTTTCCTGGGTGTCGTCTGTGTGCTTACGGTTTTGGCGATCAACATTTACCTGATGCGAAAAAATGGCCAGACCATCGGCAAGAAAATCGTGGGCATCAAGGTGGTGCGCACGGACGGGTCACCGGTTTCTCTGTACCGTATTTTCTTCCTGCGCTATGTGGTGAACACCTGCTTCACGCTGATCCCCGGCGTCGGTGCCCTGTACTCGCTGGTGGACAGTCTGATGATTTTCGGTGACGCGCGGCGCTGCGTTCACGATTACCTCGCCGACACCATCGTCATCGACGCTTGAATTCGTCGATCGACACCGTCATCACCGCGGAGACCCCTGAGGGAATCGCCATCGCGATGCGGCCCGCAGGATTCGCGGTGCGGGCCACGGCCTTCATGGTCGATGTGTTGATTCGCTTCGGCATCCTGTCTGCGTTAGGTACCGTGCTCAATGCCGGCGGTCACGTGGGCACCGGCTTGCTGCTGATCGGGCTGTTCGTCGTCAACTGGCTCTATCCGGTGATCTTCGAGTTGCTGCCCGCCGCCGCCACGCCGGGCAAACGGGTGATGGGCCTGCAAGTGATGATGGCCAACGGATTGCCGCTGACGCCGGCCGGTTGTCTGACCCGCAACCTGTTGCGGGTGGTGGACATGATGCCCTTGCTGTATGCGTTCGCGATCATTTGCATGCTGCTGAGACGTGACGCGCGGCGTCTGGGTGATCTGGCCGGCGGCACGCTGGTCGTGTATCGCAATACCACCGAAGCACATGGCGCAATCGGGGCGGGCGAACCCGCTCCGCCGGCCTTCGCGCTGTCGTCGCGGCAGGCGGCGGCGATCGCTGCGTTCGCATGGCGTGTGCATCGCCTGACCCCTGAGCGCGCGGAGGAAATCGCCGTGCTGGCTGCCGCGGCAGCACCGCGGTCGAGCGGTGGGACGAATGTAACCGCTCGACTGATCGGTGTCGCCCGATGGCAGCATGGACAACGGCGGCACGCAGCGGCACCGGCGGAAGTGGTGTCGACGTGACGCCGCTGGATTTCGAATCGGCAAATTCCAAACTCTGGGGTGAACTCGAATCGCAGTTGGAGAAGCCGGAGCGGCAGCTCAATCCGGACCGGTTTCTGGATTTATATCGGTTGTGCTGCGAGCACCTGGCGCTGGCTCAGGCGCGCGGCTTTCCGACGCATGTGGTGGAGCGCCTTGCCTCCCTCACTGCGCGCGCGCACCAGAACATCTATCGCCGCAGCGAATTCGGGCTAGCGCGGATCGCCGACCTATTGTTGCGGCAATTTCCACTCATGGTGCGGCGGCATTGGATTTACGTCGCGGTCGCCACCGCTTGTCTGATGCTGCCGGCACTGACGCTCGGCATTGCGACCTATCTGCAGCCGGACTTGATCCTGTCCATTGTTGACCAGAGCACGGCGGCGGAATTCGACCAGATGTACAACCCGACGGCCGCAGCGATCGGCCGCACGCGCGATGCCGGCAGCAATTGGTTGATGTTCGGTTTCTACATCAAGAACAATATCGGCATCGCTTTTCAATGCTACGCAACCGGCATCGCGTTCGGCCTGGGCTGCGTCTTCTATCTGCTGTTCAATGGCGCGTATGGCGGCGGCATTGCCGGTTATGTGAGTGCGCACGGCCACTCCGCCACCTTTTTCACCTTCGTCGCCACGCATTCCGCCTTTGAGTTGACCGCCATCGTGCTGAGCGGGGCTGCGGGCTTGCGCCTGGGAAAGGCGGCCTTGTTGCCGGGCCGTCAAACACGCGGCGCGGCATTGCAGAGTGCCGCGGCGGAGACAAGCGTCATCATCTTCGGTGCAGCCGCTATGCTGGTCATCGCGGCCGCGATCGAGGCCTTCTGGTCATCGGCGGCGTGGGTGACTCCGCTGGCAAAGCTCAGCGGCGCTGCGCTGTGCTGGAGCCTGGTGCTATATTTCTTCGGGCGGCGCCTCCATGCAAGTTGATGCGATGAACGTGGAGTGGCGGACGCGAACGACCTGGGAAGGCTGCGATCTGGGCGTGCGCTTGCTGCAATCCTCGCTGCGCTCGACGTTTCGCTGTTACCTCTCGCTGGCCTTGCCCCTGTTCCTGCTGTGCGCCGCGACGTTCCAGATCGCGCCGTGGTTGCCGGTATTGCTGATCTGGCTTTCCAAACCATGGCTGGACCGGTCGATTCTGTTTGCTCTGTCGCGTTCGCTCTTCGGCACCACCACCACGCCGGGTGATTTGTGGCGCTCGCAGCGCACGGTGTGGTGGTCGCAGCTGTTGCAAACCCTGACGTTGCGGCGATTGAGCGCCTCCCGCGCATTCACCCAGCCGATCATTCAACTTGAAGGTTTGAAAGGCGCTCCGCTGCGAGCGCGTATCACTCAGGTGGCGACGCGCCATCGCGCCGCCGCGCGCTTCATGACACAGGCGTTCGCAGCCGCCGAACTGGCGCTGTGTGCAAGTCTGTACGGGCTGCAGTTCTGGCTGGCGCCCCATCACGGTACGACGGACTGGGATGATTTACGGGCGCTGGCAGGGCCTGCACAAAGCGGTCTTGCCATCCTGTATTACGCGGTTGCGGTGTCCTTCCTGGAGCCGTTCTACGTGGCTGCCGGGTTTGGCATGTATTTGAATCGCCGTGTTGAATTGGAGGCCTGGGACATCGAACAGGAGTTTCGCCGTGCGTTTGCGGCTTGAAGGTTTTCTGGTCGCGCTGGCGCTGAATGCTGTCATTGGTGTCGGTGCGATAGCCGCGCCGCAGTCCTCGCCACCGGTTGCGCGTTCGCCCACCGCCACGGAAATTGTCGCGGCCGTGAACGCGGTTGCCAAGGACCCGAAGCTCGGCGGCGAGTCCAAAATTCGCTCGCTGCGTTGGGTCAGCAGCAAAGAGAAGGAGATACCCGCGACACCACCCCCGATGTGGATCGTCGGTCTGTTTCAGTATCTTGCTCAGGCCGGCGGTCTGTTGCTGTGGGTTGCGGGCGCCATCGCTGTGGCGATGGCGGTCGTGTGGATCTACCGGGTCGCGAGGGTGCATGCGCCGCCCACCGCGCCGCGGGCGGTTGCGCCCGTCAATCAAGTGCGCGATCTCGACATCCGGCCTGCATCGCTGCCGGATGATGTAGGGGCGGCCGCACTCGATTTGCTGACGGCCGGGCGCGTGCGCGAGGCATTGTCGCTGCTGTATCGAGGTGCGTTGTCGCGCGCGGTGCACCGTTTCGGCGTGAGCATCGGCGCGTCGTTCACCGAAGGCGAGGTGCTGACAGCGGTCGGTGCAACGCTCGATCAACGCATCACCGGATATTTTGCAGAACTGGTCGGCGTGTGGCGAACGGTGGTGTATGCCGGCGAATCAGTCGCACCTGAGGTCATCGAGCCGCTGTGCTCGAATTTTCGCGGCGCGCTCGATGGGGCCGCGCCGTGACGCGCGCTCGTCTGCTGAATATCGGGGTGTTGGTGGTGCTGCTGGCGCTCGGCGTGTATGTGGCGCGCCATACCTATTGGACGGAAGTGTCGGTGCCGAATCCACCGCAAAAAGAAGCCGCCGAAGATGAGTATTACGCGACCAAGCAACTGCTGGCCCGGTTCGGCATCCGCACCGGGCAGATCGTGTCGCTGCGTAGATTGCCGCCGCACGATCAGGTGCTACTCGTCCCGGACGTCCGGGATACGACTCTGGAGGGGCATCTCGACGCGATTAAACGCTGGGTCGAAGACGGCGGGCGGTTGGTCCTGCCGGCGGGGAGCATCTGGTCCAGCGGCGACCTTCAATCCTGGACCGGCATCGCTCCGTCCTCGCATGAGGTCCCCGAGAGTGCAGACAAGAAGAAGCGTGATCCGTGCGGACCCCTCACCGTGCGCATTGACGGTAGGCCCATCGCCGAAACGCTGCGTGCCTGCGTTCGCAACTCGGAGTTTGCGTTCAACAGTCGCCGCGTGGCGTCCTGGTCGCTGGCGAATGACGTAGGGATGCAGATGTTGCGGGTTCCTGTCGGCCGCGGCAGCGTGACCGTCCTGGACTGCGAGTGCACGCTCAGGAACCAGAGTGTGCTCAAACAGGATCATGCGCTGATCTTGTTCGCCGCCGCACCCTTGTTTCGCGGCGACCGGTTCGTGTTCTTCGACCCTGGAAAGGCCGAATCCCTCGTGGCCATGATGTGGCGGCTCGCCGCGCCGGCCATGCTGGCCGTGGCCGCAACGTTGAGCTTGCTGATCTGGCGCAGCTGGCCGCGTTTCGGTCCGCTCGAGCCGGTGGCGGCGCCGGTGAGGCGGTCGCTGGCCGAGCAGATCCGCGCCAATGCGCGGTTCGCGTGGCGCACCCGACAGCTTGCGTCTTTGCGCAATGTCATGCGGCGCGCGGTCGAGCGGGCCGCGCGAAAGCAGATTGCCGCCTTCTCGCGTCTGGATGCCGAACAGCGCTTCACTGTGCTCGCGGCGCGAACCGGCCTTCCCGTCGGCACGCTGCGTGCCGCGCTCGAAGAAACCGTGGACGGCGACGCGCAGGCGCAAAGCGCTTCGATTGATCTGCTTGAGCGTGCCCGGCGGGCGCTCGAGTCTGGAAATTCCAAAATATAAGGTGTCTGCAGCATGACCGAAGAATCCAAGAACATCGCACGCGCCGGAGAGTTGCTGGCGAAGCTGCGCTCACAGGTGGGCAATGCGCTGGTGGGTCAGGCGGAGGTCGTCGATCAAACCATCATCGCCTTGTGCGTGTCGGGCCACGTACTGATCGAAGGCGTGCCTGGGCTGGGCAAAACGTTGCTGGTGCGTGCGCTCGCGCAAGCCATGTCGCTTGCTGTCGGCCGCATTCAGTTCACGCCTGACCTGATGCCCTCGGATATCTCCGGCCATGCCATCCTCGACCCGGCAACTCGCGAACTTCGCGTCGTGCGCGGACCGGTTTTCACCAATGTCCTGCTCGCGGATGAAATCAATCGTGCGCCGGCGAAAACGCAAAGTGCTTTGCTCGAAGTGATGCAGGAATATCAGGTGACTCTGGAAGGGGAGACCCTGGCAGTGCCGCGGCCCTTCATCGTCCTGGCGACGCAGAATCCGTTGGAGACCGAAGGAACCTACCCGCTTCCCGAGGCGCAATTGGATCGCTTCTTGTTGAAGGTCGACATGAACTATCCGAGTGAAGCGGAGGAAGTCGACATCGTGCTGCGCACGACCACCGGGCAGAACGGCGATCAACTGCCGCTGTCCGGTGTCACTGCTGTGTTGAACGATCGCGCCGTGCTGGCGCTGCAAAGCCTGACGGCACGGCAACGGGTCGATCCTGCGGTGGTCGATTACGCGGTGCGGATCGCGCGCGCGACGCGGGAATGGCCGGGCATTGCGATGGGTAGCGGCTCGCGTGGACCCATCGCGCTGGTGCGCGCTGCCAAAGCGGCGGCATTGATGGAAGCGCGTTCCTTCGTGCTCCCGGATGACGTCAAGAAATTCGCGCTACCCGTATTGCGCCATCGCATCGCCTTGTCGGCGGATGCGCAGCTCGACGGCCGGCGCACCGACGACCTGCTGCGCGCCCTCCTCGAAACCACGGCCGCGCCGCGCGCCTGATGGCAGCTGCCGCGATGATCGCCGCCATGCTGCCCTCGAGACTCTTGATCCGCATCGTTGCGGGTCTGGCGGTGCTGTTCGCGGTGCTTGCCTTTGGTCCCTATGAGCCTTCCATGGTGGCGGCAGTCAGCGCAGTCGTCTTGCTGGTGTTGCTAGCCGCCGTGACGGTGGATCTGATTCGCAGCACTACCTTGTGGAAGCGCGCGCCCCTCGGCATGCAGCGCCGATTGCCGCAGGCATTCGCTGTCGGTGTACCGGTGACGGTGCAGGTGAGCCTTGAGAACGAGGATGAGGCGCGGTGCATCGGTGAGTTCTTTGAATGCGGCGATCCGGGGTTCGCGATTCCCGGCATGCCGATGCAGTTTGACATCGGCCCGCGGCAGCGCACGCTGTTGGAGGTGAGTTTGACGCCGAACGCGCGCGGACTGCGGCGCTTCGATCGTGCGCAGATACGACTGCGGTCCCGTTGGGGCCTGCTGGACTTCAATCTGCGCATTGGTGTTGCGGAAGAGCGTCGTGTGTTTCCCAATTTTACCCAGCAGGCTCGCTACGCCTGGCTTGCAGGGGATCGGCGTCTGCCGACCGCAGGCATCAAGTCAGTCCAGCGCCGCGGCGCCGGCACCGATTTTGATCAGTTGGTGGACTACCAGTCCGGCGATCAGATCCGCCATATCGATTGGAAGGCAACCCGAAAACACGACCGGCCGATCGTGCGCAAATTTCGCGATGAGCGCGATCAGAACGTCATGATTCTGCTCGACTGCGGCCGGCGAATGCGTGCGGATGATATGGACCAGTGGATTGGTGCGTCGCATTTCGATCAAGCATTGAACGCGCTGATGCTGCTGGCCTTTGTTGCCCTCAGTCACGGCGATGCCGTCGGTGCGATGACATTCGGTAACACGGAAGGGATGCAAAAACGCTTCGCGCCACGCAAGGGCCGCGATGCGCTGAACGGCCTGATGGCCGCGCTCGCCGATGTCGAGCCTACCGCCACGTTCTCCGACTATGAGCGGGCCGCCGCGGACCTGTTGCTGCGGCTGCGCAAGCGCGGATTGGTGGTGATCATCACCAACAGTCGCAACGAGGATGCGCCGGAACTCGCCTCCGCGCTGAAATTGCTGCGCAGCCGTCATGTCGTAGTATTGGCCAACCTGCGCGAACAGGTCGTGGCCGTCATCGCCAACCAGGTGCTGAATTCACCGGAGAAGGCGCTCGAATGTGCGGCGGCGATCGAATACACCCAGGCTCGCGCCACCTTGCTGGCGCGCGTGGCTCAGGAGGGGGTGCTTACCATTGACTGCGAATCGCAGCGGCTGGCGGTGGAACTGGTGAATCGCTACACCGTTTTGAAACGTTCCGGGTCAATCTAAGCTGGGAATTCCAAAAGGCGGGATTCAGCCTGCAGGGCGCGCGCCTTTGCGCTTGGATCGTCGTGAATTTTGCAGGTAGATGACCTGGCCGACGACCCCGGTGACCAACAGCGCCACGTTCGAGCACACGTAAACCCAGTTGTGCAGCAGGACGCTGTAGATCGTAAATCCGACGGATGAGGCGCATTGACCCAAGAACAGCCAGTGGGACACCCCGGCGGTGGATTCGGTCTTCCATTGCGTGTAGACCTGTCGACCGATGGTCGCGATGAGAATCAGCGAACTCGCCCAGCCGAGGATTTCCGCTGATTTCATGACAGAGCAACGGGTTCTCCGTCGCCGGAGAACCCGTTGCCGTTCGCGGTCCTACTCGACCGCGATCTTGTTGTGGACTGAGCGCACGCCGTCCGTGTCCTTCGCGATCATCTCCGCCAGATCGCTCGCATCCTTCGTCGGCGCGGTGCCGGTCAGATACACCACACCGTCTTTGTCGGTATCGACGGAGATCTTGGTCAGCGTCGACATATGCTTCGCGGCCAATTTGGCCTTGACCTTGGTGGTGATGACCGAATCTTTGACGTAGACACCGGCATCAGCGGCTTCAGCAGCGACAACTGACATTGCGCTGGCGGAGCCGATGGCGATGAAGGTGCACAAGAGGATTTTCTTCATTGAATTTTCCCTAATTTGGTGGATGACAGTAAAGCGTCGTGCAGACGCCTTACGATTTTTTCGCGGCGTCTTTGACTTTCTCAGTCAGGTCACCAACGTTCGCCTGGCCTTTGCCCGCGACTTGATTGACTAGGCCTTTGGCCTGCTGCGTCTTGTTGCCGGTCAATTTGCCGAATTCTTCCTGCACTTTTCCGCCGACTTCCTTCGCGCGGCCTTCTACCTGATCTTTGTTAATTCCCATGTCGCGACTCCAATTTGATGGTTACGGCAAGCGGCCGTCGCATGACTGTCTCCAGCCGATTGCGGACGAGCGTGACATCGATTTTCTATAGCCTTGTAAGGCGTCGGAATAGTCGCGTGTAGGACAAATTCCGATTCTGGCTTCTCGAGGAGAAACGGCGGGTATCAGGGGCTGCCGACTGGGACCGAAGTAGCGCGAAACGGTTTGGGGGTGGGTTTCGGTTCGGAGTGTCCGAACATCACCTCGAGCTGGCCTTCGAGTACATAGGCGGTGTTTCCTACCACCGCGACGGCCACGGGTCCCTCTGGATAGCCTTCCTTGAGAGTGACGACAGTGCCTGAGTTGCCGTTGATGTCGACTTTGCTCAATGCGCCTGCACCACCGCTTTCCACCATGAGCAACGCATGGCTTCCGAAAGGTCGCATGCCATCGGGTTCGTGTATCGCGCGATTGAGTTTCAACTCGGTGACAGTCCCAGAGCTGCCGTCTGCGTTGATCGGTACCGCAAACAGCTTGTTGGTGGTCAGTGCATTGACGACGACCCGATTCTGCAACACCACGATGCCATCGAGTACGCCGCCTTTGGGTCCGAAGGCGCCGCCGCCTGCCCAGACGACGAGACGGGAGGCGCGGGCGTCGAGACGCAGAATTTCCATGTTATTGGTGTCGGTGACGTAGACGGAGCCGTCGGCGCCGACGGCAATGTCATTGCAAAACGGAGCTGAAGTCGGCAGTGCAAAATGCGCCTTGATCTTGCCGGTGCGCAATGCGATTGCAGTCAATGTTGCGGGTTCGCTCCTGTTCGGCGTGTCGGAGAGCGGAGCGATGCAGGCCCACAACGTATTGGAGCGCTCGTCGGCCAGGACGCCAAACACGCCCTGGCGTGGATCCGATTCGAGCGTAACCCACGGCTGGGCGGTCGATTCTTTCGGATTGACGCGAAATACCGAACGCGTGCCGACTCCGCCGATGAATATCGTTCCATCCGCGGTGGAGGTGATGCTTTCGGGAAAAACATTCGCGCCCGGAATGTGGATCTCGCCCGGCAACGTGGCTTGCGAGATGACATCCGTGGCGTTGCGATGGCTCGCGCCCCAAATATAAGCGGCCACCGCGGCAACCTGCTCGTGAGTCAACTGCGCGCCGCCCAGGGGCGGCATTGCGTTGCGATACTGCTTCGGTTTCGATACACCTTCAACGATCGTTTTGGTGATCGCATCGAGGCTGCCGTTACCCCACAGCCAATCGCCATCGACGAGGTTGGGGCCCAACGGCGTGCCCTTGCCTTCAGTTCCGTGACAGCCGATGCATGTCGCTCCGCCGACCTGGCCGTGATAGACGCGATTCCCCAATGCCACCATCTCTGACGTTGCGCCCTTGGCAATCGGCAAGTCTTCCGAAGCGGCGGCTGCAGTCGAGCCCGACGCAGCGATAGTGCCTGCTCCTGCCGACGCACTGGGGCAGGGTACGAATGAGGTCGACCGATTGGCATCGGCATTGCCCCGGTAGGTTATCTTGTAGATGCGCCCGGCAACATCGTCAGACACGTACAGATCCCCCTCGGAGGACATTGCCAATCCGCTGGGCCGATGGCTCGCCTTTTCGGGCGACTTCTCCGCGCCTGCAAATCCGTCGGCAAAAATCTCGCAGCGAGCTTCCGCTGTGCCCTGATTCAACGTCTGATAGACGATGTTGTAGCCGCCTTGAGGGAAAGGGGAGCGGTTCCACGAGCCGTGAAATGCGATGAACGCGCCGTGTCGGTAGCGCTGCGGAAATTGCGTGCCATTGTAAATGAGCAGGGCGTTTGGCCCCCAGTGCGCGGGAAAGGTTGCCGCCGCTGGCGTTTTGTTCGCACACACGCCGATCTTCTTGCCTCCATCGCCGCCGTATTCCGGGGCAAGCACCAGTTTTTGCTGGAACGGATCGAAGTAGCATTCGGGCCACCCGAAGTCGGCGCCTTTTTCCAATTTCACGAGCACTTCCGCGGGCATCGTGGCGCCTTGCTGGGGTTTGTACAGCGCAGGCCAGTTCTCGGCCAGTTGATCGCGGCCGTGTTGCGTCGTATATACACCGCGGCCGCTGCCATCCACCGCAATGCCCTCGGCATTGCGGATTCCCGTCGCATAACGCTCTGCGGGTGAGAACTTCTGATTCAATTTATTGGCGTCATATCGCCAGACACCCCCGCGTGTGAGCAACTCCGTGCAAGGTTTCAAGCCCGGAGACATCAACGTTCGATTCTTGACCTGACAGGAGTTGCTGGCCGACGCGACGTCGACGTACAGGAGTCCGTCGGCATCGATCGCAAAAGAATGCATGGGATGATCGCCGTCCAGCGGCAACCCGGAAACGACGACTTCCGGCTTGCTGCGCGGAACGATTTCACCGGGAGATAGCGTGTAACGGACGATCCGATCATTGATTTCCGCAAACAGCGCGCCTTTGTAAAGCGCGATACCGGTGCCACCCTTGCCGCCGGTTGCCGGTGTCTCGCCAAAGCGCTGAATGACAGTCCCCTTCCCAGACCCGTTGTCTTTCAGTGCCACGAGGAACCCGTCGGGGCGGGTGACGCCTGTCCCGTAATACTCGCCACTCCAGGTATTCACGTAGACGACGCCGTTCGGGCCGACCGTCAAATGTCGTGCATGGCCCAGCGAGTCCGCGAATACTATCGCGCAAAATCCGTCGGGCAGCTTGAGGCCGGAATCGTCAGGCGGGCAGGACGAGCCGGCCGATTGCGCCGTCGGGCCAATGAATGCAAAAGCCAAAATGCCAGCCAGTAACTTTATGCGCATAGTTATCCTCAATCAGGTGGCGTGTAGAAGCTGCAGCCTGCTGTATTTGAGTGTACATAGCGAGGAGGGGGTTGTCAGGCGGTGCACGTGCAGGCTGGCGTGCAGGTCGCGCTGGGTACGCTCGAGCGTCGAATGCGTGAGGTTGATGGGCTGCCACGAGTGCCGCCGTGTAACTGGCGTGCTGGGTATGGCCGTCATTGCGCTCTATCGCCATGCATGGGGCAGCTCCTGGCGTTGGATCTACGTCATAAGTGTCATTGTCGCCGCTCACTTGACGCATTTGTTGCCGTCGTCCAAGCGTTTCAAAAGATTCCTGCATTGCACGCACTGGCACCGACCGTTTCTGCGACAACTCTCGTGACGAAATTCTTGTAGCGAAACCGGGTTTGGAGATGCAACCGAAATCGAGCGATCCCTTCTCACAGGTGAATGATGCCGCGCGCTCGATCAAGAGATCGCGGCCGAATTGTTCCGCAAGATTCTGCGCTGTCTGAGCGAGCATGTACTTGCGCCCGGCATGCACGTCGGGGATGGCCTGGGCCAGTTCCTGACGCGGTGAGCTCTTGAGCACATAACCGCGTGCGTTGGCCCGTATTTGATTCGGCATCGCGATCGACACCGAATTCGACCATTGGCGACACGGTTGGTGGTCACTTTTTGGACACTCAACAAAATCGGGGGAGGTCGGGTCGACTGTAAGTATCTGACTCTATGGTGCGCCCGGAGAGATTCGAACTCCCGACCCTCTGGTTCGAAGAGAGTTGGTGAGTGATGGTGTTACCACCAACACTTATACCGGCGCCGGAACGCATACGATAACTCCGGACTGCATCGCCAGCGTTGTTTACGATGGCGTTGGTTCGCCCTTTGTTTACTTCG
>JANMXI010000256.1:0-2447 GCA_031394735.1 Pseudomonadota bacterium
GCGCTGGTGGGCCTCATGAACGCCGATCCCACCAACACGACGCTGCGTGAGCAGGTGATCGCTGAACTCGTGAGCTCGGGCAAGCCAGAGATTGCGGTGCCCACGGCGCGCCAGCTGGTGACGGACAACCCGGGCGATCCGCAGTCCGCTCGCACGTATTGGCTGGTGCTTCGCTCGGCGAAGAACTACAAGGAGTCGGTGCCGGCAGGTATTGCCTACGTGGCGCTCGATACGGCGGCGGCGGACTCGAACTATTTCTTCCGCCAAATCCAGGATCTCTCGGCAGACAGCGCGTACGCGAAGGCGGCGGAGTTCGCTGCCGTTGGTGCGGCAAAGTTCCCGCGCAGTACGTCGCTGCTGATGCAGAAGGCGCAGAACGAGCGTCGCGCCGGTCAACTGCCGGCGGCGCGCGCGTCGCTGGAGCGCGCCCTGCAGATCGACCCAAAGGTGAACGGCGCGAACTACCTGCTGGCGTCCATCGCGGCGGAGCAGGGCAATACGGATGACGCGATCAAGTATGCAAAGGCGGACGCCGCCGCGGACGCCACCAACAAGCCGCGTGACGCAGCAGTGCTCCTCCAGCTCGGAAACACGGCGTACAAGGCTGCCGTGGCTACCAAGGCGTCGGCTGATTACAGGAAGGCGATTCCGTTCCTGCAGGCCTCTGACGAAATGGCGCCGAGCGCGAATGCGAAGTTCCTGCTGGCCGTGTCAGCATTCCAGGCCCTCGCGACGGAAACGGAGGTGCTGCGCGCGTCCAAGTCCTGCGACGAGTTCAAGGCAGCTAATGACCTGCTCACCATCGTGAACATCAACATGCCTATGGGCGGTTCGGTGGACGCGGGAACGGCCAAGCAGATCCTGGGGGGTGCGGCGCAGTTCCAGCCGTTCATCGATGGGTCGATCAAGAAGTTCTGCCACTGATCGGTGTTGCTGATGGTCGAAGCGCCCGCCGTCCTGTGGACGGCGGGCGCTTTCACTGCGTCGTCATGGACCTGCCGATGCCCTCACCGCGCGATATCCACTCCTGGCTCCTCGCCCGGCAGGTGATGCACGTGCACCAGCAGGTCGCCGCGTCGCGCGCGGTAGTCGCATGTCTGCGCCAGCACGCCTTCGCCATCGAGGTTGACGCTGAGCGCGTCGTTGCCCACCACCTTGAGCCACGGCAGCTGCGCATAGTGCACACCCGGCAGGCCAAGGTGCTCGCCCTTCTTGACGGCCAACGAGAGCCGCGCGAACTGTCCGCGACTCATCGCCTCGATGACGCACAGGTCCAGCAGGCCGTCGGTGACGCTGGCGTCCGGCGTCATCATGTTGCCGCCGCCCGTCACGCGCGCGCTCCCTACCGCGAAGGCGAGAAATTCGACGTCGAGCCCGAAGCCGTCGCCGTTGAACGTGGCGTGGCGCACCTTGTCCTCCGCGAACTTCCGCACGGCGGTAATGGCGTAGGCCAGCGGTCCCAGCGAGGCCTTGGCGTCCGCGGGGGTTTCCTGCGTCGCCTCCGCGCCAACCCCGCCCGTGGACACGTTGAGGAAGCGGCGGCCATTCATGGACGCCGTATCGATGCGCACGGGGTTGCGGCGCAGGATAACATCCATGGCATGATCCGCCTCCTCGGGAATACCCGTCTGCCGCGCGAAGTCGTTGCCCGTGCCCAGCGGGATCACGCCCAGCGGCGTGTCGCGTCCGTCCAGGCCGTTCACCACCTCGTTGAGCGTTCCGTCGCCACCGCAGGCAATCACCACGTCGGTGCCGCGGTCCGCAGCCTCCGCGGCGTGCGCGGCGGCGTCACCGGCGTCCCACGTCACCCGCACTTCTACCGCGTGCCCGCGGTCGCGCACCCACGACACCATCTGTCGCAGGTCCTGCCGGTCGGCGCGGGCGCCATGAACCACGAACGTGAGATGCTTTCTGGCCATGCAAGGCAGTGTAACTGGTCCGAGCCCGCGCGCCGAGGGCATTGTGTATGCGGCCGGCCGCGGGCGGCACGCTCCGCTCGCGAACGCAGGGTATAGGATGGTTACCGTTCCCGCCAGAACAGACCCCACGCGCGACTGGGATTCCGACTATCATGCGCCGGCGCTCGTGGACGACGTGGTGGAGTTGCTCGGCACCGGCACACTCGTCCTCGATGGCACGCTCGGTGGCGGCGGGCATAGTGCGGCCCTGTTGTCTGCCGGCGTGGCGCGGGTGATCGGCATCGATCGCGACCGGGATGCGCTGGCGGCGGCAACGGCGCGGCTGTCGCCAGCCGCCGCTACAGGGCAATTCGAGGCGCATCAGGGCAACTATGCGGCGCTCGACAACATTCCGACGCTCCATGCACTTCGCTTCAATGGCATCCTGCTCGACCTTGGCATCTCCTCGCACCAGATCGACGACGCAGGGCGCGGCTTCTCGTTCCGCGAAGGCGCGCCGCTGGACATGCGCATGGGCGCGGATGCCCC
>JANMXI010000257.1:0-5934 GCA_031394735.1 Pseudomonadota bacterium
AACAGAATCGCGTTCACAACTTGAAGGTTGCTGAGCGAGACATTGCCGCGCTGAACCGGCAAAAATTCTTCGATCCGACTGAACTGTTCTTGAGTGATTTCCATGAAGCATAGAATATCACATAGTGTTAACAGGCCCTAGTCCTTTGCTCAAGGTCTTTGGAATCGTCGAACGTCAGGCCCGCGAACTTCACGTGAGCGCCGATCAACTTGTCGGGGGCCTTGCCTCGCTCGACCCAGGCTTCGAGGCTGCTCAGGTAGTCCACTGCAAAGGCGCCATCTCCGCCGCCGCAATGTTCCATTCCCGGAATCACGAACAATCGGAAGAAATTCTGTGTTGTGGGCCGACCGCCTGCAATCCTCTCTGCGGTTTCGTAGTAGTCCACTGTGTTCGCGACCCCCTCGATCGCATCGTTCCAACCGGTAAACATGATGAGCTTGGCGCCCGTCGTGTTGAATCGCCGTAGATCCGCGTTGTTTGGCTCGAGCGCTTCCATGGCGCCCAGTCGCTGGTAGTCGTGATCGAAGTCAAAATGTTCAGGTCGTCCAGCGAGATCGGGGTCCACCGGGAAGATCGAGTAACGGGGCCATTCTTTGACATAGTCGTACCACGGCGTGCGATGGGTATTGGACCCGCCGTAAAGGTCCAGTCAGGTGCGCTCCGATCCCTTCATGGCAATCGGCCGCTCAATCGGTTTACCTTTGGAGGTTGTGGGACCACCGTAAATTCTCTCCACTGCCTGCACCTGCCGGCGCGTGAGGCAGTGGTCCGTTTGGCTGGCCGTGCATTGCACGTCCGCCACGATGAAATCGCATTGGCGCGGATCGCCAATCAGCCCATCCTCAAGGCCATCGTTCAGATCGCATTTGGCTAGCACCCTCTGATGTAAATACTCGAGGTCGGCACGACGCAAAAGCGGCTCACCGCTCGCGCTTGTCAATTCGCGGTTGGCCCACAACCAGTTCGTCCAGTTCCCCGCCAGATGCAGGGCCGGAGAGCCTGCGACGATACCCGCGAAGTCGCTGGGGAATCGTTGCGCCTCGGACATCGCCTGAATGCCACCGGCAGAACAACCCAAGAAATAAGACAGGTTAGGCGGCTGACCGTAATAGCGTTGCGCGATGGCCTTGCCGGCGATCGCTGTGACGTGACTGGCCCTTACCAAATACTCGATGACAGCGGGGGGATTGTGGTCGGCCCATTGCATTTCCAATCCGCTCGATTTATGACCGCCGTCCGACACGATGCAAGCGTAGCCGCGACGCAGAGGATCCGCACACTTGAAGGTGTAGAGCGGTGAGCGATCGTCCGTAGTGCCGCATGCGCCTCCGCATCCGAGCTCAATGAGCTTTCCGTTCCATTGATTGAGCGGCAATCGGAGCCGGAATCCCACTGTGGGCTCAACGTAGCCTTCCACTTCGCAGTAGTCCATCAGTGCGCCATCGGGTGCGGCGACTTTCGCGGCGGCGATGTGCGTTGGCGCTTCGGGGATCTTTGAAAAGTCGGCGGCTGCTAGGTCAATACACCTGATAGAGGCGGCGTTCGCAGACATGCCCCGTACGTGACACGGAATGAATCCTAGGGCCACTGTCAATGCACCGACAATGCCAACAAATTGTCTGACTCTCATCGTTGCAACCAGAGTTGCTAGTTGGGTGAACTGACGCGGTCCGGGCCCCCGTAAAAGTCTTCCGCTGCACGCTCAATACATGAGTCGAAATGACAGCCCGACCGTGCGCGGACGCGTTACTGTCTTGAGTTGATAGGGGTGGGCAACGTTCTGTGCGAACGCGACCCCGGAATATCCCTCATCGTTGGTGAGGTTCGTCACGAAGAGATCCGCACTAAGGTGGTCGTTGATATCGAGTGATGCTTTTGCGTTGACGAGAACCGACGACGGGATGATCGTATAGAATCTGCTCGTCACATCGATCGCGCTGTTCTCGGAACTGCGATACGAACCGTCGGCGTGAAGGTTCAGTTTCATGTTGCTGCGAAACAATGCCCGGACTGCATAGTCTATTCCAGCGGTTGCAGTGTGGTGCGGCACGCCCGGGAGCCGCGCACCCGACGGAATATTGAATAGCGGTGCTGTGTCCGTCGGACCGGTGCCACCGAATTCGGGAACCAGCGCGTACGGCACGATGTCCTCCTTGGCAACCGCTGCGGTCGTGAAGGCGTCGGTGTAGGTGTAGCCGAAGGATAGCGTCATCCGCTCGGTGGCGACCGCCTGAAGCTCCAATTCAACTCCCTTCGAACGCGCAGAGCCACCATTGAACACAGCATTGTAGCCGCTGAGATTCTGGGAATTGAACTGGAAGTTCTCGAGATCGATGCGGTAGACCGCGGCGCTGTAGCGCACGCGCCTCTGCGCCAGAGTTCCCTTGATTCCGATTTCATAATTCTTGGCCGAGTCCGGTGTGAACTTCTGGAACTGCGGTAGCGTCGCAAATGGCCCAAGCAGATTTACTGCGTTGGCGCCGCCGCGTCGGAAACCTTCCGAGAAGGTTGCATAGATCTTGGTGTTGTCGCCCACATCATAGGATGTGTTCAATTTCCATAACGCGCGGCTCGATTCCTGCGTCGAGCCGCCGGCGTCATAACCGCGAGGGTCGGTCAGATCCGGCGAGCAAAAGGCGCCACAGAACGGAAAGGCGCTGGAGAAATCATTTGAAAAGTGTTGCTTGAAAACACGCAATCCGCCGGTGGCTTGCCACGCATCGCTCACATGGTAGGTCAACTCGCCGAACAAGGCTTTGTCCGTGAATTTGGTGTTGCGCGTGCTGAGTACCGATATGTCGCCAAACGTCGGGTTGATTGGAGTACCGATTGCGGCATTGTATTCAATGAGGCCGGGAAACACGCTGGTGAAATTCATGTCGGTCTTGTCTTGCTGGAAAAACGCGCCGAGTACATAGTCCACTCGGTTCTTGCCATTCGAGACGAGCCGCAGCTCCTGCACGAAGGACTTCTCTGTGGTGGGCACGGTGTCGTATGCCAGGAACCGCGGAAAGCCGACATAGGGTGGGTAGGCTAGGAATGAGAAGCCGCCGACATTTACGCTCTGCCATGTGGCGTCGGTCTCTGTCAATGCCGCGTCTTTGTCGTACGAACTGACGGAGGTCAGTTTGGCAAATCCGAAGTCGATATTGGCGACCAAACTGATGAGATCCACTGTGTCGCGATATGGCTGGGTCTGGAATGCGGTTGTAGTGTAACGATTGCCTCCGCTGGTGTTGAACGCCCCTGCGGGCGCTCCGGCGCAGGGTATCAGGGTGCCCGGCACGTCGCCGGACAGGGTGGTGCATCCGCCTGGCCATCCGGGTACGACCTCTTGCGCGTGATCTGACGAAGTATGCTGGTGGAGGTAGGTCAGTGTTGCATCGAATAAAGATGTCGGCGCCCAGCGAGCTGCAACCCGCCCGTAGTATTGGTCGGAGGAGTTGACTCCTCGCTGCCTGGGCAGAATGACGGGCGGGCTCAGCGGGTCGGCAGGATCAACCGACACGGGTATCCGATTCGGTCCCAACTCCCACAAATTGACGGCATCGATGAAGCCAGCGAGATGTTCCTTGCCCGCCGCCACCCGCACTGCCAATGTGTCGGACAACGGGATGTTCAGAACTCCATGGGAACTGTAATTGTTGTTCGGCGCGTTCTGCGTGCGACTGCCGGTCACGCTGATTTGCCCGGACAGCGCGCGGAAGTCCGGTGCGTTCGGAATTACGCGGATTGTTCCCGCTTCAGCCCCCGAACCATACAGGGTCCCCTGGGGTCCGCGCAGAACCTCGACTCGCTGGATGTCCTGCATGGCCATCGGAAAGAAGATCGGCGTGTCACCAAAATAGGTCGAGACAGGATTGACGGTCAGGTTCGGGACGTACGCATCGACGACCCCGCCGCCGGGGTTGTCGGTCCGGATACCTCGAAGCGTCAGATTATTTTGGTTGGCCCTTGCCCCCATACCCTGATCCACTGAGACAAGGCCGTTGACCGTGCGCGTCAGATCGCTGAGCGACAGTGCGCTGGAGCGGGCCAGGTCTTCGCCGCCGACAACGGAAATGTTATACGGAATGTCTTGAACGGATTCGGACCGATGCTGCGCGGTAACGACAATTTCCTGCAGGACACTTGGCGCTGCCTCGTTGACCGGTTCCGCCTGCTGAGCATTGACAGCGCCGCCGCTGGCCAGGACCAAACCGGCGGTGATACAGGAGCCGGTCGTGCGGCCCAACAGATTGGGGCTACGGCCTCGCGTCACACCCTTGGAGCGCATCGCTGTCTTTCTCTTCTTCATGATATCCCCTAGATTTGTCGGCGGCCCCGCAGGCGCCGTGCGCGCGGGGCTCTTAAATGGATCGTAAGCAGCCGCTCAAGACCCCCTATCCGCGATCGGCAATTTCATTTGTCTAATCGACGGCGATGCCGCTCGCATGCAGCAGGTCACGCAGCGGGGAGAGCTGTGCTTCGTAATGGCGCCACTTTCCGATCGAGGTCGAATACAGCGGCCGACGCACCTGCACAGCACTTGCCGTCGACACCGACGACGCTCGATGCTGAAATTCCATGCAGGCCGGTTCCCATTCGAGTTGGCAATGAGACAGCAGTCTGCGCGAGACGCGTTCCTGGTCGGTGACCAGGTCTTCGTAACGCACCGTCAGCAAAACATTGCCGAGAATGTTCTGCCAATGCTGCATCAATCGATGCCAGGCCACATAATATCGGCCAAGATCCGTCAAGTCGTATGAAAAAGGATACGCGCCATTGAACAGCATGCGATACATCGCAAAACACGTGTCCAGGGGATGGCGCATCATAGCAACGATCCTGGCGCCTGGCAGTGCGCGGTGGATCAGTCCGGCATATAGATAGTTTAGTGGCTGCTTGTCCGTGAATCGCAGCGTATGCCCCGTCTGCGGCCGCGTTGCGTCAAGGTAAGCCTTGCCGAGTTCCGCAGGGTCAATCTGTAGCGCATTTTCGACAAACTCGATCTTCGACACCGCTTTTCCGGCAAGTCGTTGCACGGCCTGGATGGTGGCGACGGTGAACGCGTTCAACTCGCCGCCGGCATATACCTGGCTGTGGCTTGAGATGATGCGTTCCACCAAGGTGGTGCCGCTGCGCGGCAGGCCGACAACAAACAGGGGTTCCTCGGTATCGAAGCCGCGCGGACCTTCTTGAATGCGCTGCGCGGTATGAGTCTGTGCGAGCGTCTCGAGCGTCGCCACGTCGCCCGCAACGTCGTAGTTTGCCGAGCGGCGTTGCAGGTCTGCACCACGCTTCAGATAGTGGAAAGAGCGCGCAAACTCACCAATGTCCTCCAGTTCCTTGGCGAGCGCGAAACAAAGGGCGATTTCACCCCGGGGTCGCGTTGCAGTGTTTAGAACGCGCAGCATTTCATCAATGTGATGATGATCGGGCGTCTGCGTGCGCAGATCAGCGCGTATGAGGTAGGCCTCAAAGTCCGTCGGTCGTGCTGCGATCGCCTTGTCGAGATTCGCCTCGGCGTCGGCCAGATCGCCGGCCATTCGTTGTACCGTCGCCAGATTGTAGCGGTAGTCGGCGTTGCCGGGCTCAAGCGCCAGCGCTCGCTCGAACAACGGGCGTGCTGTTTGCGGCTCGTCGCAGTGCGTATACAGAGTGCCAAGGGCATCGAGCCGGTCAGCCCGATCCAAGGGCAATAGTCGTGCGTGCGTGGCTGCCGCCAAGGCCTCACGCCGGCGACCGAGCCTGGCGAGGTGCTGACCGTAGTGGATCCAACCTGCTGCATTGTCGGGCGACAGCTCGGCGGCGCGCCGCAGGGATTGCAGGCCTTCATCGGCTTGGCCGGCTCGAAGGAGCAGATCTGCGCGCAGTTGCCAGTACTGTGAGTTGGCCGGTTCGCGCTGGATCAACGCGTCAATGAGCGGCGCGGCTTCTCGCAACTGTCCTTTC
>JANMXI010000258.1:0-2449 GCA_031394735.1 Pseudomonadota bacterium
GCGACGGGTAAGTCACGTTGCCGGGCGTGCCTTGCGGCAGCAGGTTGGTGGCCGTCTGTAGGCCGGCATTCGGCCGCGCAAACTGGGGCGTGTTAAAGACGTTGAACATCTCGGCGCGGAACTGCAGCTTGAGTCGTTCGACGATCTGGAAGTTCTTGAACAACGAATAATCGACGTTCTTGAAGCCGGGGCCTTCGAGGATTCCGGTGCCGCTGTTGCCGTAGTGGCAGGTTTCCGGCAGCGCCGCGTTCACGCAACTGGTGAGGCGGAAGGCATCCGGGTTGTACCACTGGTTGACGGTGGGGTTGGAGACGCTGCCGTCGGCGATGCGATCGGGACGGACCGGGGCGTTGCCGCCGGTGTTGGTGATGCCGCCTTGGGCGACGGCGAACGGGAAGCCCGTGCGTACGGTGACAATACCGTTGGTCTGCCAGCCGCCGAAAACCACGTTGCCGAAACCCTTCTTGAACATGGCCAACGTGGGGATTTCGTAGACGAAGTTCGCCACGAAGTTGTGGGTGACATCGAAGCCGGCCCGGCCCTTTTCGGCCGCGCGGTTGAAGGGATTCTGGTAGCTGTTCGAGTTGAAGCCGTCGCTTTCGTTACGGCCGTAGCCTTCCATCAGACTCTTACTAAAGGTGTGGGCGATGGTGAAGGAGAACCCGTTCGAGAAACGGCGTTGCAAGTTGGTCTGCAAACCCTGATACCAGGAATTGGCACCGGAATCGAGGAAGCGAAGACGGGTTAACGGTCGCAGGACCCCGTTGTCCAAAATGAACGGGTATGGCCGACGCTGCTGCACGGTGCTCGTCGCGGTATTGAAGGCCGGGGCGGGCGTGTTGCGCTCCTGCGTGCTGTCCAAGTGAATCGTGCGGCTGCCGACATAACCCACCGTCAGCACCATGCCACCGAATAGCTTGCGCTGCAGGTCAAAGCTCCACTGGTGCACCTGCGGCTGGAAGTTGTCCGTGTTGAGCACGTTGGCGCTGGTAGCGGTAGTCGCCGGGTTGAAGACACCGAACGGGCTGGCGAGTGTAAAGAAGCCCGCGCCGGGATTAATGAGCGAACCGTTGTTAAAGTTGTTAATGAAATTGGCGCTACCCGAGAGGGGCGGGTTCAAGTTGAGAATCGTGTAGTTATTCAACTGGTGGACGTTGTAGAAGATGCCGTAGCCCATGCGCGCTACCCACTTGTCGGTCATGCGGTACGCAACGCCGATGCGAGGCATAAAAAGGGTCTTTTGCGGCTTGTAGAACTGATACACGGTGCGGATCTGGGCCGGGACAAACTCGATCGGTTGGTTGAGGCCCTTGGTCCATTCGCCATTGCGCCACAGTCCACGAATATCGGTAGCGGCAGTGTTGTATTCCCAGCGCAGACCAAGGTTGAGCGTCAGCTTTTTGCTGGCCTTCCAGTCGTCGTTGAAGTAGAAACCCATGCGCTTCTGGCGCACGTCGGTTAGAGGCAAGCCTTCGGGGGTGGCGGTGGCGGTGGGAATACCCAGCAGAAACGCGGCGTAGCCATTATTGGCGATCTGGTCGCCGAATGTGAAGGAGCCGCGCGGGACGTTGGCCGCACCGCGGAAGAGCGAGATGCGACGCAATTCGCCGCCGAACTTCATCGCATGCGCGCCAAAGTTGAGGGAAACGTTGTCGCCGAATTGGTGCAACCGGTTGTCGTCAAAGCCATTGCCGCCGTCTTGCTCATTCAAACCCTGGAAAACGCTGACCCCAATGTTAGGCAGGCCGACTTCTCGTTTGGTCAGCTTGCGGTTACCGTCGGTGAGCACGCGGAAGCCGTCGAGGCCAATGGCGCTCAGGTCGAAGTCGCTATTGGCGCGCGGGTTGAAGCTATCGTCGCGCGAGGTGGTGTAGCCGTAGCGGAATTCGTTGATGATACTGGGCGAGAAGATGTGGATCTCCTGAAGCGCCACGTTGTTGTTACGGCCGATTACGCGATAGGTGAACTGCGGGGACGCCGCGGGCGTGATCAGGTATTCCGGAGTGTTTGTGGCGTACCGGAACATAACCTTGTCTTTCGACGAGATGTTGTGATCGAACTTCATGAAGTACTGGTCATCGATGATCCGCCGGGACCCGACCCCGCGATAGTTAAAGCCAACCAACGGATTGGCAAGCGTCGTCTGCGGCTTCTCCCAGTAGTTGCTGAGTGTGCGGGCGGCTGCTGAGATTCGGGCGGCCGGGATGACATTGCCTGGGAACGGCGTACCGGTGAGGGGATCGACAATAGTGATCGGCGCGGCGACACCGGCCGAGTTACGAATACCCAGCAGCTCGCTGAAGTCACCCGTGCGCATCAGGTTCGACGGCACGAGCGCGGTGTCGGAGATGCCGGGGTTGCTGGTGCGACGGCCCTCATAATTGAACATGAAGAATGACTTGTTACGGCCATCGTAGAGCTTCGGAATGAACACCGGTCCGCTAATCAC
>JANMXI010000259.1:0-1667 GCA_031394735.1 Pseudomonadota bacterium
ATCTGGAAGCGGCCGATGTAGAACACGAACAGCGGCGCCGGCAGATACGCCAAGCCGTTGCCGAGGTAAGTCGCCCAGCCCAGCAATACCAGCAGCATACCGACGTACATCGGATTGCGCGTGAAGCGATACACACCCGACACGACCAGCGCGGACGTCGCCGCCGGCCGCAATGTATTGATGGTTGTCTTCGCGCGCAGGTACGAGACCAGGCCGGCGCTATCGAAGCCGAGGCCTGTGACGAATAAAGCGAGCGCCGCGCCGACGCGCAGCAGCCGGGGCACATCGGCCGGCCCGACGATCCATGATGTAAACCACATCATCAACGCGACGCAGAGCGCGACCAGCGGCGGCGGGATTTTTAGTTCGAGGGCGTGCGGGGTCATCGGGGTCGTGGCGGTGGCGAGTGGACGGGTACGGATGGACTTACCTCGGAATCGCGTAGGTGCCAACGACATGGGCGACCGGCTCCGCGATCCCTTCCGAGTACACCGACACCTCGCCAACCGCCAGGGTCCGGCCCAATTTCATGAGTTTGCAGACCCCGACAATGGCTCGGTCCGCCGAAGGCTTGCGCATGAAGTTAATGGAGAGATTGGTCGTGACCGTCAGCGGAACAATGCCGATCTCGCCGAGGATGGCCACATACAGGGCCACATCTGCCACAGCCATGAGCACCGGCCCGGACACCGTGCCGCCCGGCCGTAGTTCATGCACGCCGATCTCATGCCTGATGGTCGCGGCCATGCCGCCGACCGCCGCCACGGTGCACTTGGTCTGCGGAAACTCCGCAGCGAGGAATTCGATGATTTCAGATTTGGTGGCCATGAATCTCTTGAGTGAATTACTGGCGTCAATCTTTGTTGGCGGGGAAATAGAACCAGACGTGAACAATTTTTCAGACAAGGTTTTACTTTACCGCGAAACCTGACCCACTTTCACGGTGGACTATTTTGTTATCGCTGTCCCCAGCAGCTCACTTTGAGCGCGGCCTGATACGCCTCAATCGCGGGAAAAATGGCATTCCGGCGGGCCAAGCTCTCGGGCGGCCAGTACTGTGGACGGTCGTAGTACTCCGGCACGGTGCGCGCGCCCGCAGGAAGCTGAACCCACGGCTGTTTGGACGCGGTGAAGATGTGGATGTCGGGCGGCAGGAGCTCCGGATTGTCGAGCGTACCGACCCGGACAAACTTGATTACCGGCCCTGACCCAGCGTAGTTGCTCCAGAGTGCAACCCGGCACATGGGACAGCGTGCAATCTGCTGGCCTTGGCCGCTCGCCGATGGCGAGTTCACGATCTCGGGTTCAGCGCCCAGGTTCGTTATCCGGTCTGCCTCGATCAACGCGTTTAGCGCAAAGGACGCGCCGGACTCCCTCTGGCACCAGCGGCAGTGACAGCAGTGCACGAAGAGCGGCGCGCTTTCCATCCGATAGCAGACCGCTTTGCAGGCGCACCCGCCTTCGGTAGTGAACGAGTTCGCGCTAGTCATGGCGGGGATCGGTGATGTGATGCCTAACGTTTAACAATGAGAGGCTCGACGTGGCTTACCGGGGCGAGTCCTCTCGATGGAATGGTTGGGCATCAGTGAGGACACTTGGAGACGTGACTGCGTCTGCATGGTTGGAAGCTAGTTTCCATCAGTCAACGCCCGGAGGGAGCGCTGTAT
>JANMXI010000260.1:0-33226 GCA_031394735.1 Pseudomonadota bacterium
CGCCAAAGAACTGGACATAATAGCCATCATCGGCATCATCCTGAACATCGGCATCTACAAAAAGAACTCCCTCATGAACATCGAAATATCGCTGCACGCCGAACGCGGCGAGGGCAAGCCAGCGCAAGAGGCGATCTACGAAGCCTGTCTGCTGCGCTTTCGTCCCATCATCATGACGACCCTGGCCGCCATTCTGGGCGCGCTCCCCCTGATGCTCAGTCACGGCGTCGGTGGCGAATTGCGGCGACCACTGGGTATCGCACTCGTCGGCGGCCTGATCATGAGCCAGCTCCTGACGCTGTTCACGACGCCGGTCATCTATTTAATGTTCGATCGCCTGTCGCGGCGGCTTCATACAGCGCCCGCCCTCGAGACCGAGGTATGAATCCCGGCGCCCTCTTCATCGCAAGGCCGGTCGCTACCACGCTGCTCACCATTGGCGTGGTGTTGGCCGGATTGATCGCATTCCGACTGTTGCCCGTCTCACCGTTACCGGCTGTCGACTTTCCCACGATCTCGGTGAGCGCATCGCTCCCCGGCGCCAGCCCTGAGACCATGGCAACCACCGTGGCAACGCCGCTGGAGCGGGCCTTGGGACAGATCGCCGACATCACCGAGATGACCTCGTCCAGTTCGCTCGGTCAGACGCGCGTCACGCTGCAGTTCGATCTGCGCCGCGACATCGACGGCGCTGCGCGCGACGTGCAGGCGGCCATCAACAATGCGCGCAGTCTGTTGCCCAGCGGACTGCCCAGCAATCCGCGATATCGCAAGGTCAACCCGGCCGATGCGCCGATCATGATCTTATCGCTGACCAGTGAGACGATGACGCGCGGCCAGCTCTACGACGTCGCCGATACGATATTGGCGCAGAAACTCGCGCAGGTGAAAGGCGTCGGTGAAGTCGACATCGGTGGCGCCTCGCAACCCGCCGTGCGTGTCGAGTTGAACCCGGCGGTCGTGAATCAGCAGGGCCTGACCACCGAACAGATTCGCACCGCCATCACGGCAACCAACGCCAACCGCCCCAAGGGCACCATCGACAATGGCGAGCGCCACTGGCAGATCGGTGCCAACGACCAGGCGAAGCAGGCGCGCGACTACGTTCCGGTCATCGTGTCCTATGCGAATGGCGCCGCTGTACGGCTGGGCGATGTGTCCACGGTGTCGGACTCGGTTCAGGATTTGCGCAATGCCGGGTTCGCCAATGGCAAACCCGCGGTGCTCATCATCCTGACCCGCCAGCCCAACGCCAACATCATCGATACCGTCGACCGCATCAAGGCCGGGCTGCCGCAGCTGCGCGCCTCCATTCCCGGCGCCGTTGACCTGCAGGTGGTGCTCGATCGAACGCTCACCATCCGCAGCAGCCTGCACGAGGTGGAGCGGACCCTGGTCACCTCCGTGATCCTCGTGGTACTGGTGGTGTTCATCTTTCTGCGGCGTGTGTCCGCGACGTTGATTCCCGCGGTCGCCGTGCCCGTCTCACTCATCGGCACCTTCGGTGTGATGTACCTCGCCGGCTTCACGATCGACAATCTGTCGCTCATGGCGCTGACCATCGCCACCGGGTTCGTCGTCGACGATGCCGTCGTCGTACTGGAAAATGTGACGCGGCACCTCGAAGCAGGCATGAAGCCGAGGGACGCAGCATTGCGCGGAGTGCGCGAGGTCGGCTTCACCGTGCTGTCGATGAGCGTCTCGCTGGTCGCCGTCTTCATCCCCATTCTGCTCATGGGTGGAATCGTGGGCCGCTTGTTCCGTGAGTTCGCCATCACTTTGTCCGTGGCCATCCTCGTGTCGCTGGTGGTGTCGCTGACAACCACGGCCATGATGTGCGCACATGTCATGAAAGCGCCTGCGCCGCGCAGTGCATCGCCTTCCTGGTGGCAGCGCGCGGGCGATCGCGCGGAAAGCGTCTTCAATGCATCGCTGTCATTCTACGAACGCAGTCTTCGCTGGGCGATGGAACATGGGCGGACCATGATGCTGCTGTTGCTGGCGGCGGTGGGTCTGAATGTCTATCTGTACGTCATCGTACCCAAGACGTTTTTTCCGCAACAGGACACGGGACGCATCGGTGGCAACATCCAGGGCGATCAAAGCCTGTCGTTCGATGCCATGCGTGACAAACTGGTGGACTTCATGAACATCGTGCGACGCGATCCGGCGGTGGACACCGTGGCCGGGTTCACCGGTGGTGGTTCGACCAACTCGGCCCGCATGTTCATGACCCTGAAGCCGAAGCCGGGTCGCACCGAGAGTGCCGATGAAGTGATTGCACGGCTTCGAAAAAAGCTGGCTCGCGAGCCCGGCGCCACGCTGTATATGCAGCCGGCGCAGGACATCGGCATCGGCGGACGGCAAGGCAATGCGCAGTTCCAATACACCCTGCAAGCGGACGAGTTGGATGAATTGCGCGTTTGGGAAATCAAGATTCGCGCCGCATTGGGTGTGCTTCCGCAACTCGTCGATGTGAACACCGACGCGCAGGACAAAGGCAGTTCGACCTATCTGGTGGTGGACAAGGACGCGTCGGCGCGTCTTGGCGTCACCCAGGCCGGCATCGATATCACGCTCAACAATCTGTTTGGGCAACGCCAGGTCTCCACGATCTTCAATCCATTGAATCAATACCGCGTGGTGATGGAAGCAGAGCCGCGCTTTGCCACGAACCCCGACAGCCTGAACCAGGTCTACGTGTCCGGCGTCGCCGCTGACGGCACGCTCACGGTGGTGCCGCTGGCCTCGATCGCACATTTCGAACGGCGGCGCACGACCTTGTCGGTGAATCACCAGGGACAATTCGCCGCCTCGACGATTTCCTTCGGACTGGCGCCGGGCGTGTCTCTGTCGCAGGCGACATCGGTCATCGAGGACACGATGAACAACATCGGCGTGCCGAACAGCATCCGCGGCGGATTCCAGGGAACGGCAAAGGCCTTTCAGGATTCCTTGAGCTCACAGCCGTTGCTGATACTCGCCGCGCTCGTATCCGTGTACATCGTGCTGGGCATCCTTTACGAAAGTTATATCCACCCGCTCACCATTCTGTCCACGCTGCCCTCCGCCGGGGTGGGCGCGCTGCTGGCGCTGCTCGCCACCGGCACGGAATTCAGCATCATTGCGCTGATCGGCGTGATCCTGCTGATCGGCATCGTGAAGAAGAACGCCATCATGATGATCGACTTTGCGCTGGAGGCGCAGCGCGGCGGCAAGACGCCGCGCGAGGCCATCTATGAGGCCTGCGTGCATCGCTTCCGCCCCATCATGATGACCACCATGGCAGCTTTGTTCGGCGCGCTGCCGCTGGCGCTGGGCACCGGTGACGGGGCGGAACTGCGCCATCCGTTAGGCATATCCATCGCCGGCGGTCTGATCGTCAGCCAGCTGTTGACGCTATACACGACGCCGTTGGTCTACCTATACCTCGACCGATTTCAGGAATGGGTGCGTCGGCAGCGAGCGTCATTGCGCAAGACCGCGCCACCGACAGCAGCGCCACTATCGTCGGAGTCCGTATGAGAAGCTCGCTGTTGATCCTCACGTTGAGTCTGATGAGCGGCTGCGCCGTCGGTCCCAATTACGTCCGTCCCGACACCCCGGCCGCGACACAGTTCAAGGAAGCGCAGGGCTGGAAGCTTGCCAATCCGAACGATCATCTGCCGCGCGGCAATTGGTGGGAAGTCTACGGCGACACCCAGTTGAACGAGCTAGTGCAGCAGGTCGATGTTTCCAATCAAACCATCAAGCAGGCGGAAGGCCAGTATCGCGCCGCGCGCGCGCTGGTTCGATCCGCGCGTGCCGCTTACTTTCCCACCATCAGTGCGAACGCTGCCGCCGACCGCAACCGCGGTGCGAGCTCGCGATTCCTGACCTCAGGATCCAACCAGACCTCGGGCGTGAGTACGACCTACAGCGCGTCGCTCGACGCGAGTTGGGAATTGGACGTGTGGGGACGGCTGCGCCGCGCCAGCGAAAGTGCCCAGGCGAGTGCCGGCGCCAGCGCCGCCGACCTGGCCGCGGCCCGATTGAGCATTCAGTCCGAGCTTGCGCAGAATTATTTTCAGCTGCGGGTGACGGAGTCGGAGAGGTCGTATCTGGATGACGAAATTGCGGGATTTCAGCGATCGCTGACCATCACGCAGAATCAGTATGCCGTGGGTGTCGCGAAGCGATCGGATGTGCTGCAGGCACAAACCCAGCTCCAATCCACGCAGGCACAGTCCCTGGATCTGCAGATCATGCGGGCCCAACTGGAGCATGCCATTGCGGTGCTGGTCGGCAAGAACCCGTCGAGTTTTTCGCTCGCCCAGCAGCCATTGACTGCCGTCGTGCCTGCGACCCCGATCGGGCTGCCGTCGGAACTCTTGGAACGCCGTCCCGACATCGCTGCGGCCGAACGCCGCGTCATCGCCGCCAATGCGCAAATCGGTGTGGCGCGCGCAGCCTATTTCCCGTCGCTCAGTCTGAGCGGCACGCTGGGCTATCAGAACTCGAGCATCGACCATTTGATTTCGGCGGCCAATCGCGTCTGGTCCGTCGGTCCTGCGGTGGCATTGACGTTATTTGACGCAGGCGCGCATCGCGCAGCGACCCGCCAGGCCATCGCCACCTACGATGCCGACGTTGCCGCCTATCGGCAAACCACTCTGGCGGCATTTCAGGACGTTGAAGACAATCTCGTCGCACTGCGAGTGCTGGGCGAAGAGCAGGCGGTGCAGGATGCCGCAACACTGGCGGCACGCGAGTCGGAAACGATCGTCTTGAACCAATACAAGGCCGGCACCGTGAGTTATCTGGACGTGGTGATCGCGCAAAGCACCGCGCTTGCCAATGCGCGCAGCTCCATCACGATTCGCGGCCGGCATCTGCTGGCCAGTGTCGCCCTGTTCAAGGCATTGGGCGGCGGCTGGAGCGCCACGGATGCCGTTTCTCCCGCCGCTCAGTGACCGGCGGTTGCGGGGACCCGCTGGTACTTGAGCTCGCCGGCATCGACCCGCAAGCTCAATTGATTCTGCGGGGGTGGCAACGGACAGGTTGCAAACTCCGTAAACGCACAGGGCGGGTTGTAGGCTTGGTTGAAGTCCAGGTGGACGCGCCCCTCCGCTGCCAGGGGCGCATACCACCGGCACCACCATCGCCAACCATCCCCACCAACTGCCTTGTCGGTGTCGCCCGCTCCTGTCTCTGCTCACGCCTTCACCCTCCGACAGCAGCCCGAAGCACGCCGATACCGAAACGATAAACGTTCTCCGCACCAAAATAGGCGGTGACCACCGCGCAGGCCACTGCACCGAACATCACGGCGAGAAACAGATTCGACGGCGGCTCTTCCGGCGCTGCGCCGGCGCCACGCCACACGGCCACCAGGATCACCGCCACGGCCGTCAGGAAAGCCCATTTCACGTGGGTCGACACGGCCGCGCGTGCCGTCGCGGGAAGGTTCAGATCCCAGATGGCCATGATCCCCGAGGCGATGGCCAGCACCACGAAGGCGGCCCCCGCACACAGATTGAAGGTGCCCCAGATTGCAAAGCGCTGCCGCGCGCGCCTGACCCGACACAGCCTCGACGTCGCCAAGGCGGCGCCACCGCCCACGGTCATGGCAATCGCAAAATGCACGATAATCGGGTGCCATCCAGGAATGATTTGCATACCCTGAGCAGAATATCATCGAAGACGGCGCGGCCTGCTACCATGCCTGCATGCCGCGTCGATTCCTCGTCTTCTTCCGAGCCGGTGGCAACTCGCTGCATCCGCGCCTGCTGGCAGAGGATCCCCAGCGCAATTGGGATTGCTGCGTCAGTTGGTACAGCAATCCGCGACCGGATCCGCGCGTTGAATTCAGTTGCGTCGGTGGCGACAACAAACTGGAGGGTTTTCTCGCCTTCAGACAGCAGATGCAGGACCAGCTGCCGTATGACTACATTCTGCTGGCCGATGACGATGTCTATTTCCGCCCCGGCGATATCTCACGCCTTTTCGAGATCTGTGACGGCTACAAGACCTATCTGACGCAGCCCGCGCTTGGCTGGCTCACCTACTACAACCTCAACGTCACGCTGGCGAATCCCGCCTGCATACTGCGGCGCGTGTCGTTCGTGGAAATCATGGCGCCGTGCCTGTCGGCGGCGGCGCTGGACGACCTGATCGACACCTTCGATGCGAGCCGCAGTACGTGGGGCGTGGATTTCACCTGGGCCGGACGCTCGCAGGACAAGCGCCCCTTGCATGTGGTGGATACGGTGCGCGTGGAGCACACCAAGATCATGGACAAATCCGGCGGCGCGTTCTACCGCAAAATGCGGGCCATGGGCGTGGACCAGGAGGTCGAACTGCAGACCTCCCACCAGCATTTTCCGGATTTCGTCGGCATGCGTACCGAGCGCCGCGGACACGTTTATCGGCCGGGCATTCCACGCGTGCTGCGTCGACCGGCTCTGGTCTTTTTCGAGAAAATGAAATTCCTCGCCCGGCAGCGCAAGAAAATTGTCCGCGCACTGCATCAAATCAAATCCAAGCGCACCGGCTGATAAAAGCTGCTGTGCCGGCTCTGCAATATTCCTGTCTCAGCGATAGCGCTCCGGCCAAGCGCCGCCTCGTGCAACACTTACCTCAGAGCAAGGGCGCGACTATACTTGTGCAGTCTCAATCACGAGGACTCGCATGCACTCTTCGGCGCTGATGAACGGCAAACTTTTTTTTGATGCCTACGTCGCCGCGCTCGGCGCCGTCAAAGTGGTCGATATCGGCGCACAGGACGTCAACGGCAGCCTCAAGAGCGTGTGTCCACCACTGGCGCAGTACATCGGCGTGGATTTCGTCGCCGCCAAGGGTGTCGATATTGTGCTCACCGATCCATACCGGCTGCCACTCGACACCGACTCAATCGACGTCATCGTCAGCTCGTCTTGCTTCGAGCATTCGGAAATGTTCTGGGTACTATTCCTGGAAATAATCCGGATCCTCAAGCCCGAGGGTCTGTTCTATCTTAATTCTCCCTCCAACGGCGAATTCCATCGCTTCCCGGTCGATTGCTATCGTTTCTACCCAGACTGCGGCAACGCACTGGCCAAGTGGGCACGCCTCAACGGCCACCGGACTCTCTCGCTCGAGTCATATGTATCCAACCAATCGGGCGGACATTGGAATGATTTCGTCAGCGTGTTCTTGAAGGACGACGCGCACCTGGATCGACACCGCCGACGCATCCTGGACAGTTTTTCCGAGTTCACCAATGGCCGCGTGCACCCGAGCAACGGCGGCGTCGATACCGAAGTCGTGTTCCTGAATCCCGCCAGCCGGCAAGAGGACCAGTTGGGCACGAGTGCGAAGCTCAAGAAGAAGATTGCCTCGTTGTTCGGTCGCTGACAGCGACGAATTGCTCAAGCAATGGGCTCACGACCCCCTGCGGATTCAACGCAACAGCGTTGCCAGAGCGATGACGGACTCGCTCAGGGCATCCGACAGCCGCAGACGCTTTCCTGCCACCTGCTGCCGCTCTCGTGCCGCCGCGTCGGCAAACAACGAACTCACCGCCGCCAACATCTGCGCCGGATCGACGTCGGCTTGTACCGCCGCGCCTTCACGAACAGCCGCGCGGATGCGGGCCGGTTGATCGCCAGCAATGGCCACGGCCACGGCCGGCACCTGCAGCGCGATGGCTTGGATCAGCGTGTCGCCGCCATTGCTCAGCACCACTTGAGCACGACGCAGAAGCGCCAACAATTGCGCCAACGGCAGTAACTCAAGTCCGGTCAGGTGCCCGGTTGCCGCCATCGACGCGCCGCCGGGTCCCACGAATACGGCATTGATTCCGGACTGGGCGAGCGCCAACGCAGTCGCCCGAAAGGCGTCGATTGCATCGCGAGCGCGCGGATGGCCGGTGCCTCCACCCGGCACGATCAACACGAACGGGGACGCGGCCGCCGGCACGCGCCGCAGCAGTTCCAGTTCCACCGCCGCCTCGGGCTCCGGCAAGATGCAATCCAGAAAGCGCACGACCGGTCGTTCCAAGATGTTCAACTTGAGTTGCTCGAACCAGGTGATTGGGCCCGCCATGAAACCCGGATAGGCGATCCAATGTTCGTCGAGCAGGCGCATCCACCGCCAGCGAAACGCTTTGCGCCGCTGGTGCGGCCGTGCACTGATGTAGATGATGCGCGCGCCGGCGCGCTTTGCCGCCACCAGCTGTGCCGTTCGGCCGGCATTGTCGAAGATGACGGCATCAGGCGCAAAGCTCGCAATGACGGCCGCAACCTCCGGCGTGTGAAAGGTTGGCGAGGACGGCAACGCGGTATGGTCGAAGGGCACCGACGATGCGTAGCGCGCCTGTGCACTGATGATGAAATGGATGCGCGCCGTCGGCCAGCGCGCGGCGCAAGCGAGCGCCAGATTCAGGCTGCGCGCATATTCACCCATGCCAAATGCACCGCTCACGGGAACGAACAGCAGGCGGGGCCCATCAAACACGGTGGAGGGCCGCTTGCGGCCGTCGGCCGGCACTGAAACTCGGACTCATGCGCCGCAGTTTAACCCAACCGCTCGCTGGCCTTCGGCCGACGGTTCGTTTAGGGTTCTTGAATTGGAGCAACGCAACGCATGGCTACACCCGCCGATCAACGCCTCATGGAACTGCTCGACAAGTGGCTGTCGAGTCTGGACTTGCATCTGAAATATTCGTCGCTCGACGACGATACCTATTGGAAGATGCAGCCGTGGGTGGAACATCAGCGCCCGAGTCGCTGGATCATCGATCTGGCCAAGCAGAAGACGCAAGCATTGCGCAAGGAAGTGCTCAAGCGCATCGAAAGTCAGGATGCCGGATTTTCCGATGCGTTGGAGTTGATGACGTTTCTAGCCAATCTGGTCGGGTCGCAACACATTGAACGCTTCATTCCTCTGGCCGACACCCAGAGCGAACGCTGGGTGGCCAACGCCGCCGGCAAGATGACTACGGCCGCCGCGGAAGAGACCCGAGAAATGCCGGCAGCGGCCCAGGTCGACTCACCGACACTGCCTGTTCCCACCATGGACATGCTCCGCGCCGACCGAACGGCAACGACGACCACCGCTACGCGCGAAATGCCGCGATTTGCGCCCCGGCTGACCGCGGCCGGGGCGCCGCCCGTGACCACGGAACAGGTTACCCGCGTCGAGCGCAGAAGCGGTCCGGCCGAGGAGGCGGAGAAACCGGTCGCGAAGCCCGCGCAGCCCAAGCAGACATCCAAACCGGGCACCTCCAAGTCTCCACCCAAGGCGACCGGTCGCGGATCGGGCCGCGCCGATGGGCCGCCGCCGGTCAGTGGCGAAATGAGCGAACAGATCATTGCCGACGCCGCACGCCTGATGCAATGGGGGCGCAAATGGTATGAGCTGGCCGAATTGATCTCCCGCATGGCCGACCGCCCGCCCCTGCCCGATGTGCGGCGCGTCCTCAAGGATCAAAAGGCCGCCATCGAAAAGCTCGCCGGCCGCTGACCGGCTACGGAACTTTTTCGCTTGCGGCGAATCGGATCATGCTTCGCATGATCCCACAGCAGAATCCATGGACATCGCCGGACGAACGATTACACTTCCGCGCCTATGATCAAGACCCAGGGCCTTTCCAAGCGATACGGCGACAAAGTCGCGGTGGATGGTATCAGCTTCACGGTCGAGCCAGGCGAAGTACTGGGTTTTCTCGGGCCGAATGGCGCGGGCAAAACCACCACCATGCGCATGATTGCCGGCTTCATCACCCCCTCCAGCGGCACGGTGAGCGTCGGCGGCCACGATGTGCTGCAGGATCCGGTGCGTGCCAAGGCGTGCATCGGCTACCTCCCCGAAGGCGCTCCCAGTTACGGGGAGATGACGGTCAACGAATTTCTGGATTTCGTCGCCGATATCCGCGATCTGCGCGGCGAGCAGCGGCGGCTGCGCAAATCCACCGTGATCGAACGCCTGGGTCTGGGACCGGTGTCCGAACAGGTCATCGAGACGCTGTCCAAAGGCTTTCGCCGTCGCGTCGGGCTTGCACAGGCATTGCTCCATGATCCGCAGGTGCTGATTCTCGATGAACCCACCGACGGCCTGGATCCGAATCAAAAACACGAAGTCCGGCGACTGATCAACGACCTCAGCAAGGACAAGATCGTCATCGTCTCCACGCACATCCTTGAAGAAGTGCATGCGGTCTGTACGCGCGCAGTGATCATTTCTCAAGGCCGTCTGGTGGCGGATGAAACGCCGCGTGCGCTGGAAGCCCGTTCGCGGTATCACAACGCGGTGACGCTGCGCTTCGACTCCGGAGCACCATTCCAGACGGCGCGGCGCGACATTGCATCCCTGCCCGAGGTGTTGCAGGTCGAGGCGGACGAACGCAACTGGGTGCTGACGGCCATCCCGAGGGCCGGCGCCATCGCCCTGCCCGCCATCAGCGCCCTGGTCCTGAACAACCAATGGCCAGTGGCCGAATTGCACCTCGAGGCCGGCCGCCTGGATGAGGTATTTCGCTCCATCACCCACGCGTCCGGCGCCGCGGAGACCTCCCCATGAGTCAGACAGCGGGCGTTTTCCGGCGCGAATTGCGCAGCTATTTCGCGACGCCACTGGCGTACGTGTTCATCGTGATCTTTCTGGTGCTGGCCGGTGTATTCACGTTCCAGATGGGCGGCTTCTTCGAGCGCGGGCAGGCCGACCTGCAGTCTTTCTTCCGTTGGCACCCGTGGCTGTACCTGGTGCTCATCCCCGCCATTTCCATGCGACTGTGGGCTGAGGAGCGCAACAGCGGCAGCATCGAACTGCTGATGACCATGCCGTTGACGCTGGGCCAGGCCGTGCTCGGCAAATTTCTCGCCGCCTGGGTGTTCGCCGGCATCGCACTGCTGCTGACCTTTCCGATCTGGATCACAGTCAACTATCTGGGCAGCCCCGACAACGGCGCGATATTGGCCGCCTACATCGGCAGCTGGTTGATGGCCGGTGGGTTTCTCGCCATCGGCACCTGCATGTCGGCGGCGACCCGCAATCAGGTCATCGCCTTCATCACCGCCGCTCTGGTGTGCTTCGTGTTCCTGCTCGCAGGCTTCCCGTTCGTACTGGACCTGGTGCGCGGGATCCTGCCCTCCACGCTCGTCGAGGCCATCGCCAGTTTAAGTTTTTTCACGCACTTCGATGCCATCTCCAAAGGCGTCATCGATCTGCGCGACCTGCTGTATTTTGCGGCTCTGATCGGATTTTGGTTGACAGCCACCGCGCTCGTGCTCGATATGAAAAAGGCGGACTGATCCGATGAGCGTCACGACATCCAAACGATTCGCAGGCGCAGGCGGGCTGGTCGCACTAGGCATTTTATTTCTCGGCGTGGTCATGTTGTCGAACCTGCTGGTTCGGGGCGTGCGCCTGGACCTGACGCAGAATCGACTCTTCACGCTCACGCAAGGCACCAAGCAGGTCATCGGCGAAATCAAGGAGCCGGTCAACCTGTACTTCTATTTCTCGCGCGAATCGGCCGGCAAACAAGCGCCGCTGAGCCTGCCGTACGCCAATCGCGTGTCTGAATTGCTGGAGGAAATCGCCTCTCGTTCGAACGGCAAGATCCGGCTGCGCAGCATCGACCCGCAGCCATTTTCCGATGAGGAAGATCGCGCCGCGGAACTCGGACTGCAATCCTTGCAGGCAGGCTCTGGGGACTCGTTGTACTTCGGTCTGGCGGGGACGAATTCCACCGATGGCCATTCGGTCATCGCGAGCTTCCAACCTGACCGCGAGCAATTTCTCGAATACGACATCGCCAAGCTGGTGCATGAACTGGCCAGTCCCAAAAAACCCGTCATCGGTCTGCTGAGTTCGCTGCCCTTGACCGGACAGTTCAATCCGCAAACGGGCCAGATGGGTGAGTCATGGGCCATCACCGCCCAACTCGAGCAATTGTTCACCGTACGCACCTTGAGCTTCGATGCCGACCGCATCGAGCAGGATGTGGATATCGTCATGCTGGTGCATCCGAAGTCACTTTCCCCCAAGGCCCTGTACGCCATCGATCAGTTCGTGATGCGCGGCGGCCGGCTGCTTGCCTTCCTCGATCCTTCCGCCGGCGCCGACAGCAGCGGCCAGGACCCGCAGAACCCGATGGCGGCCGCGATGGCCGATCATTCCTCCAACCTCGCGCCCTTGCTGAAAGCCTGGGGGGTTCGATACGACCCGAGCAAGGTCATCGGCGATGCGGAACTGGGGTTGGAAGTGCGCTCCAGCGCCAACTCCGCTCCCATCAGGCACATCGGCATTCTCGGTCTGCATCACGCCAACATGGCCGCGAAGGACGTCGTCACTGCGGCCCTGGACAACATCAACTTAGCGACTGCCGGATACCTGACCCCGATCACCGGCACGACGAGCCGTTTCGAACCCCTGCTGTTCACCTCGGACCAAGCGGCGCCGCTGCCCGCCGAGCGCTTTGCCACCATGACCGATCCGTCCGCCTTGCGCGACGGATTCAAGCCCACCGGCCAGCACTACGCACTGGCGGCGCGCATCACCGGCACTCTGCCCTCCGCCTACCCCAACGGCCCGCCGGTGGTCGCGAAGCCCGCTGAAGGGCCGCCAACGGCGCACCTCGCCGCCTCGAAGGTGCCTGCCAACGTCGTGATCGTTGCGGACACCGACCTGCTCACCGATTTCCTCTGGGTGCAGACTCGGGAGATGTTCGGGCAGCGCATGTCGCAGGCGTTCGCCAACAACGGCGACTGGGTCGCGAACATGCTCGACAATTTGAGCGGCAGTACGGCGCTGATCAGCATCCGCGGCCGGGCCAGTTTTTCGCGTCCGTTCCAGCGTGTCGAGCAACTCAAGCGCCGCGCCGACGACCGGCTGCGCATCAAGGCGCAACAGCTGGAGGCCGAACTGAAGCAGACCGAAGCCCGATTGACGCAATTGCAGGCCAAGCGTAACGATCAATCCTCGATGATGCTCACGCCGGAGCAGGAGCAGGAACTCAAACGCTTCACCGCCGAGAAGACGCGCGCGCGCAAGGAATTGCGCGAGACTCAGCGGGGCCTGGACGTGGACATCCAGCGCTTGAGCGGTTGGCTCAAGGCGCTGAACATCGGACTCGTACCAGCGCTGGTCGCCGTGGGTGGATTCCTGATCCTGTCGGCGCGGCGTCGACGTCGGTCGGCAAAGCCGCTCTCACCATGACCCCCCGCCGCTTCCTTCTGTTGCTGGTCACCTCGCTAGTGGTCATCGCCGGCGCCATGTACTTGAGTTCACTGCGTCACCTGGACCGCGATCCGCGCGGCGAGATGTTTCTCGGCGGTCTGCAAACGCAGTTGGATTCAATCACCGATATCCGCCTGCGCAAAGGCGGCAGCGCCCCTGTATTGAGTTTGCATCGCAATGAGCCTGGTCACTGGGGCATCGCCGAACGCGACAACTACCCGGCAGACTTGAGCAAGGTCCGCAGGCTCCTGCTGGCATTGAGCGATGCCAAGGTGGTGGAAGAAAAAACCTCCAACCCTGCCAACTATGCCAACCTCGGCGTGGAAGATCCACAGAGTGCCGCGGCCAGCGGCGTTGAGGTGACGCTGCAGTCACCGGCGAAGAGCGTCAGTGTCATCATCGGTCGCATGGGCGGCGGCGGCAGCTTCGTTCGTCGCGGCGGCGAGGCCAAGAGCTTCGTGGTCGACCCGGCCGTCTCGGTGGATACAGGCGTGCGCGACTGGATCGACACCCGCTTGATCGACATTCCGCTCGAGAAAATCCAACGCATCCATCTGAAAGCCGCCGATGGAACCGGCTATGCGCTGTCGCGAGTCGCCGGGTCGTTCACGCTCGACGCCGTGCCGGCGGGCCGGGAGACGAACGATGCAGCGACGCTTGCACCCGCACCCACCACCTTCAACGCCGTGCCCGCCGATGACGTGGCGGCGGCAACCAGCATCGATTTCGCCAAGCCTGCGGTTCTCGATATCACCTTGCTCGACGGCAGCTCCTACTCGATCTCGGGCACCGTCATTGCCGACAAGCATTGGATCACGGTGACGGCTTCGAAGGACGATGCGCTGAACACGCGGGCTCACGGCCGCGCCTTCGAAGTCGCCGGCTACCGTTACGAGGCGTTGTTCCGGCCATTGGAACAACTGCTGAAGCCAAAACCCAACAAGGCAACTGCGGCGGCGACTCCCAAGCCGCCACCCAAACACCCGTGAGCGCAGGCTTTGGCCGGCGATTCGCCGCGCTGGTCTACGACTCGTTGCTGGGTGTCGCGTTGCTCATGGTGTACACCGCGTTGGCATTGTTTCTGACCCACGGCAAGGCCATCGAACCAGCCTCCGCCGGGGCCTGGGTCTACGCATACTATGCGGGGGAAATCGGCGTCATCGCCGGCTACTACGTCTTTTGCTGTCACCTCACCGGGCACACCTTAGGGATGCGCGCGTGGCGACTGCGCGTGCAAACCGCGCACGGGTCCTGCTTAAGCGTGCCGCGTACGTTGCTGCGTTTCGCGTTGGGAGCGCTCGCCTGGGCCCCGCTTGGCGGCGGCGTTCTCTGGCTCTACGCCGATCGCGATCGCCTTGCGCTGCAGGACCGGCTGTCGGGCTCCCAAGTCATCGTCTTGAAGTAGTGCCGACGGCGCAGCTTCTCAAAGGTCGCCGCCACGCCGCACCGTCCAGAAATCATCCGACAGATTGCGCGCGGCCAGATAGTCATACGGCATCGTGAAATAGCCGCGCATGCCCCACCCCAAGCCCCAGGAGTTCCGCAGCGCAAAGCGATTGCTGTGATCATCGTAGCCGACAGCAACGACCGCGTGACCACCGAGCACCGCTTCGCCTGATCGCGGCAGATTCACCGTGCCGGACTTGGCCACCGCCGCGGATTCGAAGCTCTCATACACTGTGAACCCGAACACGAACGGATAGCCCGATGCCAGGCAATTGCGCATGTCCAGCAGCGTCGACAGGCGCTGATAGTCGGTGATGCGATGCTGCAAGGCGCGCGAATAGCAGGCGCGTGGCGGACGTTGCGCGAACCGCGCAATCGCATACGGCCATAGCCGTTCCGCGCACACCCCGAGCGAGGCCAATGATTTGATGCCATCGCGCAACATGGCGCCGGAATCCTGCGACACGGTGCCTTCGATTGCACGCTCGTTGTAATACACGAACAGCCGGCTCAAATCCGTTGCCGCGCGGCCATCCTTGATCTGCAAATACTCGAGCGCACCGACCAACGCGTTCGCGGTGCAGCTGCCGAGCGCGCCCTGATTCTCCACCGACGAGCATTGGGCGCGCAGATCGACGGATCTAGGCAGCTTGCGCGACCTTGGCGTGGTCACCTGATAGGGATGATCGCGATGGTCCGGAAGATCCGGGAGCCACCCGTACCAGGCCATGGATCGACGCTTCATAAGACCTCCTCAACGAGTGCGGGCTATCGCGATCGCAGTCCCCAAGCCAATGACAGCCGTGGGCAGCCATCCGACCAGCGCCGGATTCAACGAAAACAGTTCGCCGCCGTTTTCGATGGTGCGATTGGCGAGAAAAAACGCCACGCCCAACATAACGCCGACCACCGTGCGCGTGCCGGCGCCGGTTGCCCGCAACGGGCCGAACACGAAGGGCAGCGACAACAGCGTGACGATGACAACGGCCACCATGCGCGCGATGCGCGACCAGAAGCCGATTTCGTAGGACGCCGTATTCAAATTATTGCGCCGCAGATGGTCAATATAAGTAGACAGCCCGCGCAAGGTGAGCAGGCTCGGATCCATCGCCGCCAGCCCGAGGAACTCCGGATTGATGCTCGAGTTCATCATGATGGCGGATGCGTTGGTCGCGACGACGCGTTCAGCGCCGAAGCGCGAACTGGCGACGTTTTCCAATCGCCAGCGACCACGATCGGCGATGGATACACTTTGCGCGCGTTGCACCTGCGCCAGCCGATTGGCCGCCGCCAGTTCGAAGACGTAAACGCCGCCCAGCACCTGATCCATGTCGCCGGTCTGCACGCGCAGAATCCGATTGCCGTCCTTGATCCACGCCCCCTGCCCGCCGGCAAAGCTCACGCCGGAAATTTTGGTGGCGGCCTTTTCTCGCGTGGCGTACTGCGACATGGACGGCGCCACGAATTCGCCGATCCCGTACATGAACACGGCCAGCGTGAATCCGGCCAACGCCACCGGCCAGGCGACTCGCCAGATCGAGACGCCGGATGCGCGCGTGACGATCAGTTCACTGTTAGAGGCCAGATTGCCCATGCCCATCAATGCTCCGATCAGCGCACCGATTGGCAGCAGCTCAAAGGCCTGTTGCGGCAGATTGAGCAAGGTGAAGACGAACGCGTCATTGGTGGAAAACCCACCGGCGGTGATATCGCTCTGCTGGCTGATGAACAAAAACAAGGCGCTGAGCGTCATCAGCACGGCCATCACCATCAGCGTGTAGAGGATCACGGTCCGGTACAGGTAGCGGTCGATGATGTTCATGCGGCATTGGCTCGGGCGTTGAGCCAGAATCGCGGCGGACTGTCCTTGAACGCCAGCAACAACCCGAGTGCCAGCGCCAACAGATGCACCCACCAGACGCCGATAAAGGGCGACAGCTCCCCCTTCTCCACCCAGATCTTGGCGGCGGTGAGCAGATTCGAATAGACGAAATACACCAGGATCGCGAATCCGACTCGCCCGTAGCGGCCCTGCCGCGGACGCAACCTGCTCAACGGCACGGCGATGAGCGTCAGCACGATGGCCATCAGCGGCGTGGAGACGCGTGATTGTAGTTGTGCGATGTCGGCGGGTGCCGACGAGCCCCACAGGTCGCGCGTCGGCTTGGTGTCAGGATCTACTTTTCCCGCGATGGACGGTGGTGTGACCACCGGGATGCCATGTTCGCGGAATTCGATGACCCGAAAATCGGCGCGCCCGGGAATACCTTCATAGCGATGCCCGTTGTACAAGGTCACCACGTGAGTGAACTCGGTGGCGCCCGGCAAGTAGGTCGCAGTCTCCGCAAGCGCCAGTTCCATCTTGCCGTGGGTGTCGCGCTGCACGAACACATTGTGCAGCACCCCGCGGGCATCGACGCTCTCGGCATAAAACACCGCATCGCCGCGGCTGAAACTGCGGAACCGTCCGGAATCCAGACTGCCGAACTGCGCATTGCGGATCGCCGACTGTTTCAGGCTCTGCGCATGCAGGTCGGCCAACGGCACCTGCACGAACGACAGCCAGGCCAGGCCAGCCGCAATCACCATCGCAAATCCCATCAAGGGCTTCAGCAAACGGACAGGGCCGTAGCCGCAGGCCTGCAGCGACGTGATCTCGCTGTCGTGGTACAGGCGTCCCAGCGACAGCACGATGGCGAGCAACAGGCCCACCGGCACGACGATGGACAGGTTCATCACCGACCCGAGCATGATCAATTCGGCCACGACATGCCGTCCGTATTGATTTTCGGTCGCCTGGCCCAGTACTCGCGAGAGCTGATTGGACAGGATGATCGCCACTAGCACGCCGGTGACGGCGAGCCAGGCTTGCGCAACTTCGCGCAGTACATAGCGCTCGATGGTCCATTTCATGGTGGGAAGCTTAGAGCCTGAGGGATAATCGAGTAAACTGTCGCTTTGTACACGCGCGCAGCGCGCGAAACATCGCGGAGATTCGAGAACATGCAGTTTAACGCCATCGTGGACCCCAAGGCGCGAATCAAGAGCCAATGCGCGGTCATCGGTATTTATGAAAGTGGCGACCTGGGTGCTGCGGCCCGCCAGGTCGATGCGCAGACCAAAGGACGGCTGGCCGCACTGTGCGCCAACGGTGACTTTGCCGCCAAGCTGGGCGACACCCTGCTGCTGCTGGACATTCCGGGCAAGATTGCGGACCGGGTTCTGCTCGTGGGACTCGGGTCGCGGGCCGGTTTCGGGCGCAAGCAATATCGCAAGGCCGTGCAAAGTGCCGCAGCCGCCCTGTCAAAGACCGGCGCTGCCGAGGCCACCGTGTATCTGCCCTTGGAAAGCGTCGCCGACCTCGACATCCACTATCGCTGCCGCATCGTCGCGGAGCTGTTCTGCTCGCATGCGTACAAGATCCCCGACTTGAAAACGCCCGCCAAACCCAAACCGCCGCGCTTGACGTCGGTGCAGACGGCGCTCGCCGATGCTCGCGCACCCAAGAGTGCGGCATCGGGACTACACGCCGGCAATGCGCTGGGCAATGGCATGGCGCTGGCCCGCGATCTGGCGAATCTGCCGCCCAATATCTGCACCCCGCGCTACCTCGCCTCGCGCGCGCAGCAACTGGCCAAGGAATGGCCGAGCATCAGCACGAAGATTCACGATGAAGATGCGATCAAAGCCTTGAAGATGGGCGCCTTCCTGGCGGTGACGCAGGGCTCCGAAGAGCCGCCGCGGCTGATCGTCTGCGAATACCACGGCGCCCGCAAAGCGATGGCGCCGGTGTGTCTGGTCGGCAAGGGCATCACCTTCGACTCGGGCGGCATCTCGCTGAAAGACCCGCCCGGCATGGACGAAATGAAGTTCGACATGAGCGGCGCCGCGGCGGTGCTCGGCGCCCTGCGCACGATTGCCGAGCTCGAACTGCCGATCAATGTGGTGGTCATCGTGGCAGCCTGCGAGAACATGCCCAGCGGACGCGCCATCAAGCCCTCCGACATCGTCACCACCATGTCGGGACAAAGCGTCGAAATCTTGAATACCGATGCCGAGGGGCGCCTCATCCTGTGCGATGCGTTGACCTACAGCCGGCGCTTCAAGCCCGCAGCCGTGGTGGACGTGGCGACATTGACCGGCGCCTGCATCGTCGCGCTGGGCAATCAGATCTCCGGCCTCATGAGCAATGATGAGCCGTTGGCGCATGAACTGGAAGCCGCCGGCCTGCGCGCGGACGATCGCGCCTGGCGCATGCCCATCGGCGACGAATACGTCGATCAGCTGAAGAGCAATTTCGCCGACATCGCCAATGTCGGCGGACGCGAAGGCGGTGCGTGCACGGCAGCGTCCTTCCTGTCCAAATTTGCCAAGGACCTACACTGGGCGCATCTGGACGTGGCAGGCACGGCTTGGTTGGGTGGCGCTCAAAAAGGCAGCACCGGCCGTCCCGTGCCGTTGCTGGTGGATTTTCTGATTCACCGCGCGCGCGGCAAATGACCGAGCGGGTCGACTTCTACGTGCTGAAGCGCGCCGATTCGAAGGCGCGCAATCTGTTCGCCTGCAGGCTCGCCGAGAAGGCGTACCTGAAGCAGTATCAGGTGCTGATGCTGACCGGCGATGAATCCCAGGCACGCGAACTCGACGACCTGCTGTGGACCTTCAACGACGACTCGTTCGTGCCGCATGCCGTGTGTCGCAGCGGCGAATCGGCGGATCCGGCAACGCCGGTTTGCGTAGGCTGGGATCCCGCGGTTGCGATACGGCCGGACCTGGTGCTGAACATGGCGGGCTGCGCACCGGATTCGCTGCAACGATTTGCGCGCATCGCCGAAATCATCGATGCCGACGAAGAGCGCAAGCGCCTCGGTCGCGACCGCTTCAAGACCTATCGCGACGCTAAAATTACCTTGGAAACGCATCAGCTCGACGAATGACCATGCCCCCCCACGACCCGCGCGACATCCCGGTGCTGACCGAGGCCATCGATAGCGGCGGCGCCGATGCCGCCCGTTTGAATTTGCAGGCGGCGCAATTGGCGATCGTCACGGAGACCTTGAAAGTCGCCGATGCCCTGCTGCATCAGGCCGCCAAGGACATGGAAGCCAGCTTGTTCGAACGCGTCTATGACCGGCTGCGCGCGCAGCTTCCGGACATCGTGGAGCGCATCCTGCAGGAGCAGCTCGGCACAACAGGAACTGACAAACCCAAGACCTGATTGCCGCCGCTGCGTGTGGACGGAGTCGCGTCTTTCGCCCATTCGGCACGATAAGCGAAACCGCTATACTGCCCGGCAATGGACAAATCATTCTCTCCCGCTGACATCGAGCAGCGTATTTACGCAAATTGGGAAGCCCTCGGCGCCTTTGCACCCAGCGGGCAGGGCAAACCCTATGCCATCGTCATTCCGCCGCCGAATGTAACCGGCACGTTGCACATGGGCCACGCGTTCCAGGACACCATCATGGACGCCCTGACCCGATATCACCGCATGCGCGGCTTCGACACGCTGTGGCAACCGGGCATGGACCATGCCGGCATCGCCACGCAAATGGTGGTGGAGCGGCAGTTGAACGCCGCGGGAACCAGCCGGCTGGACCTGGGTCGCGACGCCTTCATTGACCGTGTGTGGCAATGGAAAGCGCAATCCGGCGGACTGATCGCCAACCAACTGCGCCGCCTCGGCGCCTCCGTGGACTGGAGCCGCGACCGCTTTACCATGGACCCGGAGCTGTCGCGCGCGGTGACGGAAGTTTTCGTGCGCCTGTACCGCGAGGGGCTGATCTACCGCGGCAAGCGACTGGTGAACTGGGACCCGGTTTTGAAAACCGCCCTGTCGGACCTGGAAGTGGCCTCGCAGGAGGAAGCGGGCAGCCTGTGGCACCTGCGCTATCCGCTGGCCGACGGCAGTGGTTCACTCATCGTCGCCACGACACGGCCCGAAACGATGTTGGGCGACACGGCGGTGGCCGTTCATCCTGACGACGAGCGCTACCGCGGCTGGGTTGGACGCATGTTGCGTCTGCCGTTGACGAATCGCGAGATTCCCATCATCGCCGACGAGTACGTCGACCCGGCGTTCGGCAGTGGCTGCGTGAAGATCACGCCCGCGCACGACTTTAACGACTATGACATCGGCCAGCGTCACCAACTACCGATGATCAACATCTTCACGCTGGACGCAAAACTTAACGACGAGGTCCCGGAGGCCTATCGCGGCATGGACCGCTTCGATGCGCGCAAACGCGTCCTGGAGGACCTGCAAAGCGCCGGATTTCTGGAGCGCACCGAAGACCACAAGCTGATGGTGCCGCGCGGCGATCGCACCGGCGTGGTGCTCGAACCGCTGCTCACCGATCAATGGTTCGTGAAGATCCAGCCGTTGGCCGATCCGGCGATCCGCGCGGTCGAAGACGGACGCATCCGTTTCGTGCCGGAGAACTGGTCCAAGGTGTACTTCGACTGGATGCACAAGATCAAGGACTGGTGCATCAGCCGGCAACTGTGGTGGGGCCACCGGATCCCCGCCTGGTATGACGAGTCGGGAAACCAGTATGTGGGTGTGGACGAGGCCGATGCGCGCCGCGCACATCAACTGCCTGCAGAGTTGCCGCTGCGGCAGGATGAGGACGTGCTGGACACCTGGTTCTCCTCGGCGCTGTGGCCGTTTTCCACGCAAGGCTGGCCGGCGGACACGCGCGACCTACGCACCTATTACCCCACCTCGGTACTGGTGACGGGCTTCGACATCATTTTCTTCTGGGTCGCGCGGATGATCATGATGGGACTGAAGTTCAGCGGCGATGTGCCGTTTCGCGAAGTCTACGTCCACGGCCTGATCCGCGATCACGATGGACAGAAAATGTCCAAGTCCAAAGGCAATGTCATCGATCCGCTCGATATTGTCGATGGCATCACGCTCGACGGGCTGCTCGCGAAGCGCACCACCGGCCTGATGCAACCGCAGATGAAGTCGGCCATCGAAAAGGCGACACGCAAGCAGTTCCCGCACGGAATCACGGCGTTCGGAACCGATGCACTGCGGCTCACCTTTGCTTCTCTCGCCACCCAGAGCCGCGATCTGCGCTTCGACATGGCGCGTGTGGACGGCTATCGCAATTTTTGCAACAAGCTGTGGAATGCGGCGCGTTACGTCCTGATGAATGTGGAAGGTCAGGATGTCGCGCACGGCGGCGTCGAGTACAGTCTTGCGGATCGATGGATTCAATCGCAGTTGGCGGATGCCTTGCGACGCGTCGACAGCGGCTTCGCAGACTATCGGTTGGATACGGTGGCGAGCGCGTTGTACGAATTCACCTGGAACGATTTTTGCGACTGGTACGTGGAACTCTCCAAGGCCGCGCTGCAATCGCCGACCGCCTCGGACGCAGCCAAGCGAGGCGCCCGCCTCACGTTGCTGCGCACGCTGGAGACCTTGCTGCGCGCCTTGCACCCACTCGCCCCGTTCATCACCGAAGAACTCTGGCAGCTCGTGGCACCGGCCGCCGGTCGCGCCGGCGCCACCATTATGAGGGCGCCGTTCCCGGCCGCCGAGAGCCCGCACCGCGACGACGCTGCCTTCCACGACATGCGCTGGGTCATGGATTTCATTCTCGGCGTGCGCCAGATCCGCGGCGAGATGGATATCGCGCCGTCGAAAAAGATCGCGGTGCTGCTGCAGAATGCCGGCGCCGACGATGAGAAGCGACTGGCGGCACACGGCGCGTATCTCACACGCCTGGCCGGCGTCAATCCGCCGAGAATTCTGCCGCCCGGAGAAGCCGCACCAATCGCGGCGATCGCGCTGGTGGGAACGCTCGAAATTCTGGTGCCAATGGCCGGCCTGATCGATCCGGTGGCAGAACTCGACCGTTTGAGCAAGCGCCGCCTGAAGAACGAAGCGGAGTTGAAGAAATTCGACGCCAAACTCGGCAATGCCGAATTCGTCGCCAATGCACCGGTCGAAGTTGTGGTCAAGGATCAGGCGCGCGCCGCTGAATTGCGCACGGAGATTGCACAGATTCAGGCTCAATACGCACGCGTCGAGGCGCTGCGCGCGCAATGACCGCCGCCCAACAGGACATCCGGGCGGTGTTGGATAAGATCGGCGCCATCGTGCTCGGCAAGGAGCAACAGATCCGGCTGTGCCTGAGTTGCCTGCTGGCACGCGGTCACCTCTTGATCGAAGACATCCCCGGCGTCGGCAAGACGACACTGGCACATACGCTGGCAAAATCGCTCGACTTGAGCTTCCAGCGCATTCAATTCACCAGCGACCTGCTGCCCGCCGATGTCATCGGCGTGTCGATTTTCGAACGCGACTCGGGGCAGTTCCGCTTTCAGCGCGGTCCGATTTTTGCGCAGCTGGTGCTCGCGGATGAGATCAATCGAGCACCGCCGAAAGCGCAGAGCGCGCTGCTCGAGGCCATGGAAGAACAGCAGATCACCATCGATGCGAACACCTTCGAGCTGCCCGATCCGTTCTTCGTGGTGGCCACACAGAATCCACAGGACCAGGCCGGCACCTTTCCGCTGCCCGAATCGCAGCTCGACCGCTTCCTGATGCGTGTACACCTGGGGTTTCCAAGCGAGGCGGTCGAGCGCGAACTGCTCAGCGGCGTCGACCGCCGCGACCTGCTGCAGACCCTGCAGCCGGGAATGGATGCCGTGCGGTTGATCAGTCTGCAACAAGGCGTGCAGGCCGTCCATGTCTCGTCGGCCTTGCTCGATTACGTGCAGGCATTGGTGGCCTACACGCGCCGTCCCAATGGATTCAAGCAGGGTCTGTCGCCACGGGCGGCGATCGGACTGCTGCGCGCGGCACGCGCCTGGGCACTGCTGGATGGCCGCGATGCCGTGCTGCCTGACGATGTGCGCGCCGTGCTCGATGCGGTGGTGGAACACCGCATTGGGCCGCGCCAGGACGGCACGCGCGTCAGCACGCTGCTGCTCGAGGCCGTAGCAATCCCTTGATGCGTATCGGGCAGGCGTTCTCACGACGACTGCGCACCTGGGCTGCCCGCCGCCATGGTCCGGACTCCTTGCCGCACACCGTACCGCGACGGCGCATATATATCCTGCCCACGCGATTCGGACTGACGGTTGCGGCGCTGCTGGTCGCGATGCTGATCGCGGGCCTCAACTACGGCAGCAATCTGGCCTTGGGGTTTGCGTTCCTGATGGCTAGCCTCGTCATCGTCGCCATGCACCATTGCCATCGCAATCTGCTGCAGATCAGCGTGGATGCGCAACCCACCGCAGATGGTTTCGAAGGCGAGCACGCAGCGGTGAATTTTCATATCGACAACGCCGCCAATTTCGACCGCTATGACCTGGAGATTCACTGTCACGACGCGGCGCCGCTCATCTTCGGCGTACCGCGCCGCTCCACGGTGACCCATCAATCGCGCCTGCCCTGTGCATCACGGGGCGTGGTGGGAATTCCGCAATGGGAACTACGGACCCGCCACCCCTTCGGCTGGTTTCGCGCCTGGACCTATGTGCAGGCGCCGCTCACCGTATTTGTGGCGCCGGCGCCGCGCGGCGATCGGGACGTATCGGCCAGTGGGGATTCAGGTGCCGATCAACTCAGCCGCGTGCAGACGGGCGATGAGGAGTTCGCCGGTCTGCGCGCTTCTCGCCCGGGCGATCCGCTGAAGCATATGGCGTGGAAGGTGATCGCGCGCGGCCAGGAGCCGGCCGTCCGGCAGTATTCGACTCCCGCCGCGCGCGCCGACTGGCTCGACTACGCGGCGCTGCCCGGCCTCGATGCGCCCGCGCGACTGCGGCAACTGTGTCGCTGGATCGTGGACCGGGATGCGCGCGGCCTGCCGTATGGCCTGCGGCTCCCCGGACTCTCGATCGCGCCCGCCACCGGCCTTGCGCATCGACGCCTCTGTCTGCGGGCGCTGGCGGCATTCAAATGAGCGCATCGAAGCCGCGCGTCAATCTGGAGCGTTTGTGCTGGACGGCAGGTTGTCTGCTGCTCGCCTTGCTGCCGCATCTGAAAAGTCTTCCCGGCTGGATCACCTCCACCGTCGCGGTCGCGACCGGCATTCGATTGACGCTGGCCTGGAGGGGGCAAGGCTTGCCACCGGCATTCCTGCGTCTTGCCGTCTCAGCAACCGCCATCGCCTTGCTGTTCATTCAATTCCGAACCTTCAACGGCATCGAAGCCGGCACCGCGCTGCTGTCGCTGATGGCGGGACTGAAATTGCTGGAAGCCCGCACGCTGCGCGATATCCGCATCATCGTGTTGATCGTGTATTTTCTGAGCCTGACTGCGTTGCTGACCGGCACGTCGTTCGTCTTGTTGTTCTACCTGCTGGGCGTGTGCTGGCTGACCACCGCCGTGCTGCTGCGGCTGACGCTGTCGCAACCCGCGCCGGGATTGCGCGACAGTCTGCAGTTCGCAGCGCGCCTGCTGCTGCTGGCGCTGCCGCTGGCAGCAGCGTTGTGGCTGTTTTTCCCGCGATTTTCCGGGCCGCTGTGGCATCTGCCTGTACCTGAGTCCGCCGCGCAATCCGGCCTCGGTGAACGTATGAGTCCTGGCGATCTGTCCGAACTGTCGTTGTCGGACGAAGTCGCGTTCCGTGTACGTTTCGCAGGATCCGTTCCGCAGCCGAATCAACGTTACTGGCGCGGACCCGTACTGGAAAACTTCGACGGCCGGAGTTGGAGCCGCAACGACTCCGCCACCGATAGCGCACCGCCACCGCGTCCATTAGGTCCGGCCTATCGCTACACGCTTAAGCTCGAACCGCACCGTCACCAATGGTTGCTGGCACTCGATTGGCCCTCACAGTGGGATGCGCCGCGCGCGTATCTGACCCAGACACGCGAACTGGCGCAGTCTGAACCCGTGAACCGCCCCCTGGATTTCAATGCGGTGTCGCACACGCAGATTGAGGCGGAGACGGAACTCGATCCGCGCTGGCGGCGGCGCGACACCCGGCTGCCGCCGCAGCGTAATCCACGCACTCTGGCGTTGGCCCTGCAGTTACGCTCAAGCAACGCGAGCGATGCGGATTTTGCGCAGGCCGCCTTGCAGTTGTTCAGACGTGACGCCTTCTACTACACCCTCACTCCGCCGCGGCTGGCGCTGGAGGCCGTGGATGAATTCCTGTTCGACACCAAACGCGGTTTTTGCGAACACTACGCATCGGCCTATGCGGCATTGATGCGCGCCGGTGGCGTGCCGGCACGCGTCGTCACCGGCTACCAGGGCGGCACCTACAACCGCTTCGCCGGCTATTGGATCGTCCGGCAAAGCGATGCGCATGCCTGGAACGAAATCTGGTTGGAGGGCCGGGGCTGGGTACGTGCCGACCCGACTGCCGCCATCGCACCGGAGCGCATCGAGCGCGGATCCGCCGGAGTGTACGACACCGACATCGCAGCCGGCAGCTGGTCGCCGTTGTTCGCAGATTGGCGGTTGCGTCTCGACGCCCTGCGGCAGATGTGGCGCGAGGCGATCTTGCGCTTTGATCAGCAGGCGCAGATGAATCTGCTGCAATCGCTGCACATCCCGCAACCGGATGCGCAAAAGCTGGCGCTGCTGTTGGCCGCGGCGTTAGGGCTCATCAGCCTGTGGCTGAGCTGGCAGCTGCAACGCGGCGTGCGCGCCCGCAAGGTCGATGCCGCCGCTACGGCGTTCCAGCGATTGCGCCGCAAGCTGCACACGCGGGGAATCGCCGAGCGTCCCGCCGAGACGGCATTGGAACTGGCGGCGCGGGTGTCGGCGCTGCGGCCCGACTTGTCCGTTACGTTGAGCGAGTTATGCCGGCAATACAATGCGCTTCGGTATGGTCGCGCTGCAGTCCCCACGCAAGATCTGCAACGGTTCGTTGCCGCCGTGCGCCGCTTCAAGGCTTAAAAGGCTCAACGGCCGCCGCCTCGAGAGCTAGGCAGCCAGATGCTCGCGCGTTTTTTGCAGTTCGATCTGCGGCCAGCGCTCCGTCGTCAGTGACAGGTTGACACGCGTCGGCGCCAGATACACCAGCTCACCGGCGTGATCCATCGACAGATTGTCGTAGGCCTTGTCGCGAAATTCGGCGAGCTTTTTTTCATCCGCGCACCGCACCCAGCGTGCCGTCACCACGTTGATGGCCTCGAAGGCGCATTGCACGTTGTATTCGTCCAGCAGGCGGAACGCGACCACCTCGAATTGAAGCTGGCCGATGGCGCCGAGAATCAGATCGTTATTGCGCAAGGGCTTGAACAGCTGCGTCGCACCCTCCTCGCACAATTGCGACAATCCCTTCTGCAGCGCCTTCATGCGCAGCGGATCCTTCAGCACCGCGCGCCGGAACAGTTCAGGCGCAAAGTTCGGCACGCCGGTAAAATGCAGCGTCTCGCCTTCCGTGAAGGTATCGCCGATATTGATCGTGCCATGGTTGTGCAGCCCGATGATGTCGCCGGCGAACGCCTCCTCCGCCTGGCTCCGGTCCGCCGCCATGAACGTCAATGCATCGGCGACGCGGATTTCCTTGTCCAGGCGCACGTGATGCAGGCGCATGCCGCGGGCGTAGCGGCCCGAGCACAGCCGCATGAACGCGATCCGGTCACGATGGCCAGGATCCATATTGGCCTGAATCTTGAACACGAAACCGGTCATGGGTGTTTCATCCGCCAATACCTCGCGCTGCGTGGTTTCGCGCGGCATCGGCCCCGGCGCATGCTGCACGAAGGCATTCAATAATTCCTGCACACCGAAGTTGTTGACCGCAGAGCCGAAAAAAACCGGTGTTTGCCGTGCAGCACGATAGCGCTGCAGATCAAACGACGGGGTTGCGCCGCGCACCAGCTCCACCTCTTCGCAATACACCGCATACCGGTCGCCGAGGAATTCGCGCGCCGCATCACTGTCGAGTCCGTCGATGGTCTCATGGCTGCCCGCGCGGCCCTTGCCTTCCGAGACGTACACGTAGATGCGGTCTTCGAGCAGGTGATAGACGCCGAGCAGATCGCGCCCCATGCCGATGGGCCAGGTCACCGGCGCGCATTGGATCTTGAGCACGCTTTCGATTTCATCGAGCAACTCGATCGGCGCGCGGCCGTCGCGATCCAGCTTATTGACGAAAGTCATGATGGGCGTATCGCGCAGCCGGCACACGTCCATGAGCTTGATGGTGCGCTCTTCGACGCCCTTGGCGCAGTCGATCACCATCAGCGCCGAGTCCACCGCGGTGAGTGTGCGATACGTGTCCTCGGAGAAATCTTCGTGGCCCGGCGTGTCCAGCAGGTTGACGATGAAATCTTGATACGGAAATTGCATCACCGAGGAGGTGACGGAAATACCGCGTTGCTGCTCGAGGCGCATCCAGTCGGAGGTGGCGTGACGTGTCGCCTTGCGTCCCTTGACCGTGCCGGCCATCTGAATGGCGCCGCCGAACAACAGGAGCTTTTCAGTGAGGGTGGTCTTGCCCGCGTCAGGATGCGAAATGATGGCGAACGTTCGGCGTTTGCCGATGGATTGGGCCAGCGAGCCACTCGACATGATCTAAAGCCTGAGAAAAAGGTGCGACAGAATACCCTAAAAACCCGCCCGGCCCCGTCGGGCGACGGATCGCCGCCCGGCGGATAGGGCGCCTAGGGTGACAGCAGGCGCCGCAGCACCGATGCGTCTTCACGGCCGGCGGCGGCCTGGTAGTAGCCGCGCCGAACGCCGACCGGCTCGAAGCCGACGGATTGATATAAACGGATCGCTGCGCTGTTGGACGGCCGCACTTCCAGAAAGGCCTCCTGCATGCCCGCCGCCCGCGCCCGCTCCAACAGGAACAACAACATCTTGCGTCCGAACCCACGGCATTGATACTCGGCGCGGATGCAGACGTTGAGGATATGCGTCTCGCCGGCGCCCATTGACATAATGCCGTAACCGCCGACATCACCGCCGATATCCAGTACGCGGCAGGTGTAACCGACCCGCAGGCAATCGCGAAAAATGCCCTCGCTCCACGGAAACTGATAGGCCGAAGATTCGACCGCCAACACGTACGGCACGTCCATTTCCAGCATCGGTCGAATGCTGGCGGTGGCCGCCCGAATGTCAGGACTGGCTGCTGCCACGCTCCATCACCCTTTTGGCAAATTTCAGATCTTCCCAAGCTTTGCGCTTTTCACCCGGCGAACGCAACAAATAGGCCGGGTGATAGGTGACGATCAAGGGCACTTTGTCGGGCCCGAACACATGCTCCTGCTGGCGCAATTTTCCCAAGGTGGCATCGCTGCCGAGCAGGTTCTGGGCAGCAATCCGTCCCACCGCCACCATGATCCGGGGTCGAATCAGCGCGATCTGGCGGTTCAGATAGTCGGCACAACTGCGCGCCTCTTCCGGGCGCGGATCGCGATTGCCCGGCGGCCGGCATTTCAGCACATTGGCAATGAATACCTGCTCCCGGGTCAGTCCCAGCGCCAGCAGCATCGAGTTCAACAACTGCCCGGCGCGCCCGATAAACGGCTCACCGCGACGGTCTTCTTCAGCGCCCGGCGCTTCGCCGACGAACAGCCACTGAGCACTCGGATCACCCACGCCAAAAACAGTCTGGGTTCGGGTTTCATGTAGCACGCACCGTGTGCAACCCGCGACACGGGCACGCAGCGCAGTCCAGTCCATCTGCGCGACATCATCGGCAACCCCCGATGTGACAGTCGCGACGGGCGTAGCTACCGGCGTCGCTGCGGGCGCCACCGCCGCCGCCGTTGCGATCTTGAGCGGCGCTGCCGCAGCCGCGGCGATGATGGCAGGGTGTGACGCTCGCAGCTGCCAGGTGCCTATCCCTAAGGCGTTGAGGTACTCGAGGCGGGACGATTCGCTCATACGGGAGCGGCGGGCCCCCGACCTCGGCGCTTGGCCTTGCGATAGGCCCACAGGGCAGGACCGGACAAGGCATACAGGCCGAACACCGCCAGCAAAGCCACCGGTGGATCCTGCGCAATGAGTGCGAAGGCGACCGGCACCAGGATGATGTAGGCGAACTTGACGCGCGCGCCTGCGTCCACCTTCTTCAGACTGTTGAACGGGAAACGACTCACCATGAGGCTGCCCGCGCACGCGGTGATGAGAAATGCCAGCAGCAGCCCCGGCAATCCGATGGTGTCGGTGCGGCTGGCCAGCCACACGAACGCGCCGACGATGGCCGCCGCGGACGGACTGGGAAGCCCTTCAAAGTAACTCTTGTCCTGCACAGCAGTGCGCGAATTGAACCGGGCCAGCCGCAGCGCCGCGGCGGCCGCATAAAAAAAGCACACCAGCCAACCCAGCCGGCGCCATACATCGCCGTACTCCGCGATGCGCGCGACGCCCCATTGATAGGTGACGATGGCCGGCGCCAGGCCGAAGGACACCATGTCGGACAGGCTGTCGTATTCCTTACCGAAGGTGCTTTCAGTGTGCGTCCAGCGCGCCACCCGACCGTCCAACCCATCAAAGACCATGGCGACGAAAATGGCGATGCCGGCCTTTTCGAAATTCCAGTCGATGGCGGCCACGACGGCATAGAAGCCGGAGAACAATGCCGCGGTGGTCAGCAGGTTCGGCAGCCAGTAGACGCCGCGGCGGCGCGGGGTTTGATCCTCTTCGTCGATCATGCCCCGGCATGATACCAGGGCACCTCATGTAAGATAGCGCGCCATGCGATTAAGCCAATACCCCATCAATACCCTCAAGGAAGTTCCGTCGGACGCGGAAGTTCTCAGTCATCAACTCATGCTGCGCGCGGGGTTGATACGCCGCCTGGCGGCGGGCATCTACACCTGGTTGCCCATGGGCTTGCGTGTGCTGCGCAAGGTCGAGGCCATCGTTCGCGAGGAAATGAACCGCGCTGGCGCCTTCGAACTGGTCATGCCGACCATCCAACCGGCCGAACTGTGGGCCGAGTCCAAGCGACTGGGCGAATACGGTCCGGAACTGCTGCGTCTGAAGGACCGGCACGACCGCGCGTTCGTCTATGGACCCACGCACGAAGAAGTGATCACCGACATCGCGCGCCGTGAACTGCGCAGCTACAAGCAGTTGCCGGTCAATTTCTACCAGATCCAGAACAAATTCCGCGATGAGATCCGGCCCCGCTTCGGCGTGATGCGATCGCGTGAGTTCATCATGAAGGACGCGTATTCGTTCCACCTGGACGAGGCAGGCCTGCGCCAAGGCTATCAGTTGATGTTCGATGCCTACACTCGCATCTTCACCCGCCTGCAGTTGTCCTTCCGCGCCGTGCATGCCGATGGCGGCAGCATCGGTGGCAGCGCGTCGCAGGAATTTCACGTGCTGGCGGAGTCGGGAGAAGATGCGATCGTATTCTCCGATGCGGACGATTACGCCGCCAACATGGAACTGGCGGCTGCACTGCCCCCTGCCGGCGCGCGGGCCGCGCCTGGTATGCCGCTGACCAAGGTGCACACGCCGAATGCGAAAACCATTGCCGATGTGGCCGCCATGCTCAAGGTCGACGCGACACAATGTCTGAAGACCCTGCTGGTCGATGGCAGCGATGGCGGCGTCGTCGCGTTGATCCTGCGCGGTGATCACGAGCTGAACGCCGTCAAAGCACAGAAGATTCCGGCCATTGCCAATCCCTTGCGAATGTCCAGCGCCGAACGCGTCCGCCAGGCCAGCGGCAGCGAACCCGGCTCCATCGGGCCGATCAACTTCAAGGTAATCATCGTCGTCGACCACGCGGCTGCGCAGGTCGCGGATTTCGTCTGCGGTGCGAACGAGAAGGATTACCATTTTACCGGCGCCAACTGGGGCCGCGACTTGCCCGATGCACTCACGGCCGACATTCGCAATGTGGTGGCGGGCGATCCGAGTCCCAGCGGCACAGGCCGACTGCAGATTGCGCGCGGCATCGAGGTCGGGCACGTGTTTCAACTTGGCCAAAAATACAGTCATGCCATGAACGCAACCGTGCTCGATGAGCACAGCAAACCCACCGAAATGTACATGGGCTGTTATGGCATCGGCATCACGCGCGTGGTGGCTGCGGCGATCGAGCAGAACAACGATGCGGCCGGCATCATCTGGCCGGAATCGATCGCACCGTTTCAGGTGGTGCTGATCCCGATGGCCTATCAGAAATCGCCGAAGGTGCGCGAGGTCTCCGACGCCCTCTACAAGGACCTGCAGGCCGCCGGCGTGGAGGTCTTGTTCGACGATCGAGACGCACGTCCCGGCGTCAAATTTGCAGATGCGGAATTATTGGGCATCCCGCATCGCGTCGTGGTGGGCGAGCGCGGACTTGAATCGGGCAATCTGGAATACCGCCACCGTCGTGCCAGCGAATCCAGCGATCTACCGCTGAGCAATGCTGTCGCGTCGTTGCAGGATAAATTGGGAGCCAGGACAAACGCTTGATTTTCAAATCGGCATGGCGGAACAACCATTGGCTCGGTGCGGTTTGCGCCCTGGCATTGTTTGGCGCAGCCGATATCGCTCATGCCGATGCACAGCGCGATCCGGCGCTGCGCGACCTGCTGCAAAAGGTTAACGAGAAGACCGATTGCTTTACCGACAAGTACGAAGCCATCGTCTGGTACAAGGCCATGGAGCCGCGGCTGCAGCGCTTCGTGAACTCGCATGAAAAACGCATCGAGATTCTCGACCACGTGTATTGCGAGGCCAAGCGCGATACGAGCGTGAAGTTGCCGCCGGATCTGGTGCTGGCGTTGATCGAGGTGGAAAGCCGTTTCGATCCGTGGGCGGTGTCGCATGCCGGCGCGGTGGGTCTCATGCAGGTGATGCCGTTCTGGCCAAAAGAATTGGGCGTGCAGAATCAGCTGGTGCGGGTGGCGCCGAACATCCGCATGGGCTGCGAAATTCTGCGCTTTTACCTGCGCAAGGAGCGCGGTGACTGGGCTCGCGCGCTGGCTCGCTACAATGGCAGTCTTGGCCGCAATACCTACTCGTCTCTGGTCATGTCTCGTTGGGAGCGCGGGTGGCGATTCTAACGCGCTCTATTCGCTAACAGCTGCTTCAGCAGCGTTGGCGGGGCCTTGATCGGGAGAGAGAGTTTAGTGCGAGCTTGCCGGTGTGGTGGTCGGCGCGATTTGGGAGCATGCCAGTGCAGCGGCTGCTCTTCGCTTGGCTTCTTCGGCTGCCATTCGCGCTCTTGTGAAGTGCTGTTGTTGCAGATCGGATTCGGCCCTTGCTATGGCTGCTTGCGCTGCGTTCAGATCACCGGGGGAACGGTCGGCCGCGCCGGCGGCTCGCGCCGCGGCTATCGCCTGGCGTGCATCGCTCATCTCCTGCACCGGCGGGCCCTTGCAGGCGGTAAGCCACACTGACGCAGTGATTATGAGGACATACTTGAACATGCGCGCCAGACACTAGCAACAGCGCCTCAGGCCGTCAAACCAGCAATCACGGTAGAATAGCCGTAGCAACGCACCCACGTGCGTTGCGTGCGCGCCTCAACCCGCGCCCAACCAATCGTTTTTCACAGGCGAGAAGCTCATGTCCGACATTTTAGTTCTGTATTATTCTCGCCATGGCAGCACGGCTGAGCTAGCTCGGCAGGCGTGTCGCGGCATCGAGTCCATTCCCGGAATGGCGGCCCGATTGCGCACGGTGCCGGCGGTG
>JANMXI010000261.1:0-20108 GCA_031394735.1 Pseudomonadota bacterium
CTGGCGGGAATGTTCTGCAGCGATTCGGTTCGCTTGCGCGCCGTGACCACCACTTCCTCGAGCATGCCGGAGTTGTCAGCACGCACGGGTGTAGGGACCAGCGTGATGCCCCCATACAGCACCGAGGCGATGGCCATTGCGAGTGGTGAAAGCGCAACAGGGGTGCGGGTGGCATTCATACGGTCGACCTCGTTACCTGATCCGTCGGAGCATATATCAGCGATACTCGATATGGAACAGGTGTTCTATATAAAGCCCCGCCAGCCGCCCGACGGCGCGTCGCCGCGCAGCAACATCGGTGTAATATTGACGCCTCGAAGAGGAACCCGTGCCCAAGATCGTCGATCACGACCGCCGCCGCAAAGAGATCGCCACGCTCACCCTGGACGTGATGCGCGCGGTGGGCATCGAAAACGCGTCGATTCGCGGCATCGCGCAGCGCGGCGGTTTGAGCATGGGCGTGCTGACGCATTATTTCAAAACCAAAGACGACCTCATCGTGTTCACGTTTCGCTGGCTCGCGGAACACACCTTTGCGCAGTTGGAGGGGCTCCTCGATGATCACCATCCTGGCCTGCGGCGGCTGGAAGCGGCCATCAACACCGTGTTGCCGCAACCCGGCGAACCGGCGGCACTGGCGCTGTGGATGAGCCTGTGGGATCGGGCCGTGCGCAACCCCGCGTTCGCACGCGAGCATCGGGAGTATTACCGTCGATGGCGTACGTACGTGCGGAAGTTTCTACAGGATGCAATCCTCTTGAAGGAAGCGCCGGCTCGACTCAACCTCGACACCGCAACCGACCTCATCGTCGCAGGCGCTGATGGCTTGTGGCTGGCGATGACGCTGGAGCCGCGCCGCTTCTCCAAACTTCAGCGGCAGGTGCTGCTGCGGCAGCTCATCGACAATGTGAGCAAGAACCGGCGTCGACGCACACGCTGAAGCAGTGTTGCCAATGCTGCCAGACCCGCCAGCGTTGCAGGAGTTAACGTTCCCCCGCCGCCATTGCCGCCGGCAACGGCAGCGGCGACGCTCACAACGACGTGCGCGTCAGCCGATTGTGTGATCGACGTGCAACTCAGTGTGTAGCTGAAGTTGCCGGTCGCGTTGAGATTTTCTGTGAATGTGCCCGACGTGGCAACGTTACCGGACCACGCGGATTGCGGTGCACCCCCGTCGGCGACGCAGCCCGTCGCATTGGTCGACGACCAGGTCAAGGTCAGCGATTGCCCCGTGATGAGCCTTGCGGCACTTGCGGACAAGTCAATCGTGATGGGCGGCTCGGGATTCACCGTGAGATCCGCCTGCGCCTGGGCATTGGCCTGCGCACTGAAAATGCTCGGGCATGACAGCCCAAACGTAAACGTACCGGCGCGATCAGCCACAAAGGTGAGCGTGCCCGTCGGAAAAATCGGCGACCACGCCTGGTCGGGCAGTCCACCCGCGCCGCTGCAATTCAGGGTGTTCGTCGAGAACCAGGAGACGACCACGGATTGCCCGACGGTGATACTGCCCGGCGTGACTGAAATGCTCGCCGTCGGCGGATCCGGCGGTAGTACGGTGACCGTGATCGGCGCCGAAGCGGCACTTTCGATGCTGTTGAATTTGTTGCAGACCACGCTGAATTGATACGTACCCGGCTGTGGCCGTACCACGTCCGAATCCTGCGGCTGCGTGCCGCCGCTAAAGCCGGCGATGGGCGGATCCGACTGCGGCACCCAACTGGACAAATTTGAATTCCAGCTCAAGGTAAAACCATCGGCTGTGTTGTTGGCAAAGACATAGGAATCGCGGTCGACGGCGGCGGTGACGAACGGCGCGCCATTGTCGATCGTGACCGCGATGTCCTTGGTCAAAGAAATCGGTCCCGACGAACAGGTCAGCGTGTAGATAAAGGTTCCAAGCGTGGTGACGCTTGGACTGAAGGTGGGAAATCCGGACGGGTCGGGAAAGGCCGTGGTCGACCAGCCATCGTTGGGAGCGCCACCGGAAGGCGCGCAGGAATCCGCGTAGCTTTGCCAGGTCAGTAGGAGCGGCTCGCTGAGCAAACGGTCCGATCCGTTGGCACTGAACACCATGCTCGGCGTCACGTAGCTGATGGTGACGACATTGCCAATGGTGTCGGGCGAAGGACCGCATTGAATCGCGTACGACACATCGCCGGGCGTGTCCTGTGTGGTGGTCGCCGAACCCGAGGAGGGAAGATCGGCAAGGTTGAGGCTTCCGCCGAACACAGCGCAGGGCGCGACATTCGAGGTCCAGCTCAATTGCGCCGGGCGCGTAGTCCACACGGCAGTGGGTGCCGTGATGCTCAATTCAGGTGCGGGCGAACCCCACGTGACGCTCACAACGGCGGAGACCCGCCGGTTGCCATTGAGCTGACAGCTGAGCGAATAATTCACGACGCCGGGCACTGATTCGGTGATCTGCAATGATGCCGCACCGCCCAGCACCCCGCTCCACCCATCGCCAGGCACGCCACCCGTAGCCGTGCATTGAGTGGCGACCGGCGCGGTATTCCAAGTCAGCTCAATCGCTTGCCCGATCTGCAGACTGTAGGTATTGGCGGTGAATTGGATGGACGCTGCCGGTGCGCTGGCGACGATGCGGGCGCCGGTGTTCGCCGGGTCGAGCACCGATTTCAAGGTGACATTGCCGGTGGTACTGGTGCGATCCGCGGTGGAATTCCACACCGCCGACAGCGAGGTGAAATCCGCGACGCCGTTGGAGCCGTTGGGTGCGACAGGATTTGACGGACACGATCCGTAACCTGACGCATCGGTGCTCTTACGCCCCAACGTCAATGCACCGACCACTCGAGAGTTCTGGTTGATCAATGCGCTGCCGGACGCACCGGGTCCAATGTTGCCAACCTGATTCACGACATCGAGAAAATTCGACGTATAGGTGGTGCCCAACACATTTGACCGTCGGACGACGGCCGCGCGACCATACCACCTGGTCAATTGCTTGTTGAACCCGAGCGCGTGATGAATGGTGTAGCCGCCTTGCACCGCGCCGCCGGATGCATCGAAACCGGCAAGTTGCGCATCGGCGACCACCGGACTCGCATCGAGCCGGATCAGCCAGATATCCTGCTGCTCCACGACGGTGGTGGCGCCGGTCTGTGATCGCAAGCCAGGGTCGTACAGTGTTCCGAGCGCTTGATCACAGGCGGTAACCGCGTTCCAGTACACCGAGACGCCACGTGCCGCGCCCGGATCGCCGCCGCCCAATTGACCCGTCTGACAATGGCGCGCTGTCAACACATACGGCGTGTTGTCGACCGAAACATCGTTGAGCAGCGTGCCAGAGCATTGGTACAAATTATTGATGATCAGTCCGACCGTCGCCTGCGCCGGCGGCGTATTGCCGGCGGTCACGCTGCATTCGTAGTTTTGAACGCAAGCAGAGCTGCCGACAGCGGCGGCCAGGGCTTTGAGCCGGCGATAATACGGATGATCTTTCACGCGGCCACCCAGGCTTCGATAGCCGGCCTGGAAGCTGCGGATCGACAGTGCGACGTTGCGTCGCGCCGAAGCCGGCGTTTGCACAGAGAATTCCAAGGTATCGCCGACGGCGATCCGGCTCCACAAACCACCGCCATGCACGTCCTGCGCCCGATACACCACGCTCGAAGCGCCGCCGCGGACTGTCAGCGTGGCGCCAGCGGGCAGCGACAGACGCTCCGCATGAAAGGACAGGGACACGGAGGTTGGAATGCGCACCGCATAGCGCCAGCTCGATACACCGTTGGCAGTGGTCCATTGGCCCTTAACATCGGTGTTCACGACGGCGGGCACGGAGACTGCGAATTGGGTCGGCACGTCGGCCGACGCGCGGATCAATGACTCCAGATCCACTTTTAGTACATCGACTCGCGATGCACCCAACGCCGGCAGGGCGACCAGCATTGCAATGGCGCAGCACCAGGAAAGAACTGCGCGACAGTGGATCCGATCGAACGATACTATTTCAGTCTCCCCGCCTGGTTATGCGATTCGTGATCATATCGGAATCGCACGCGGCCCTCTCGGTCCGCAAGCCACGCACGATGAAAACACACTCTAATAACTGCATGGGCGTCGCCGGTTCGCCGTCGCAATTCACCAACATTCAGAAACGTCCTGCCGCCGTTCGCACATCCGATCAGCGGCTACGACAGAAAGCGATCGTATTCCGCTGCGAATCGCGTCGATGGCAGTCGTGCCGCATTCGTGGCGGATGCGCTGCCGGCGCTGCTATCGAACTCAACTCGTTCGCCCTCGAGAGCAGCGGGCAACACCGCAATCACAGCGACCTCGACCGAGGCAGCGTGGGTGGTAAATCAGTGGCGGACGGCGGCTCTTTCGCCGGCGTGTCTTTGTGATACGGCAGCCAGCCGTAGATTTCCGGCGATGTCTGCGGATAGGCGAGAAAATCCTCGCGTGACTCCACCACCGGATCAACCTTGCGACGCGTCAGCCGCCAGACCGAGAACAGCGTGAACGGCAGCGTCAGCGCGATGACATACACAAAGAAGGCGCCGGGCGAGATCAGCTGAATGGCGTAGGTGCCGGTGGTCGGACCGATGGCCGCGCCCAGCGACCAGACGAACAGCAAGGTGGAGGACAGCGCGACATAATCGGCCATTACTGCACGATCATTCGCGTGCGCCACGCCAACGGCATACAGGCTCTCGGCCAGCCCGCCGAACACGGCGAACAAGGCGGCCAGCAACAGGAATGGCGTCGCTTGATTCACGGTGACCAGCACCGCCGCCACGGCGACGATGCCCGCACCCAACCCGATCAGCGCATACAGCCGATCCACCTTGTCGGAGAAATAGCCGATGGGCCATTGCAAGAATAAGCCACCCAGCGACACGCAGGCCATCAGCAGAACGATGTGCGATTGATCGAAGCCGATGCGCTCGCCGAACAACGGACCCACCGTGGTGAAGGCGGTGAGCACCAGTCCGTTCAACAGACAGGCCATGACACTTGCCGGCGACGTGCGAAACGCCTTGATGATCTGCAACTCGACCCGATGCGGCAGGACCGGCGCGCGTACATCGATGGCCACCATGGGGACCAACGCGAGGATGGTGGCGATGCCGCCGATGAACAGCAGCTCCGGGCCCAGCACATTCAGGTTGTGGCTTGCCAATTGCCCTGCGCCAAAAAAACAACCGTAGACGAGCACGTAGATGGTAAGCACGCGACCACGCTGCTCGTTCGGCACCAGCGCGTTCAACCAGCTTTCGACGATGATGGCCAGGCCCGCCGCATTCATGCCGATCAGGAAGCGCAAAGCCACCAACACGACCATGCTGTCAGCAAAATGCAGCCCCAGGATGGCCACCGCCTTCAATCCGGCGAAGGTGGCGTAGGCCCGCTCGAGCCCGACCGGCGCAATGATCTTGTGCGCATACAGACAGGCGGTGAGGAACCCGATGGCCTCGGCGGTGGCGATGAGCCCGATGGTGCCGGCCGACAGCCCTAAGGCCGAAAACCGCAAGGGCAACAAGGAGCCCAGCACGCCTGCGCCGAACATGAGCAATGCGGTGCTGGCGAGCGGCAGCGCGACACGCCACGGAATACCCGGCGCCGGTACAGCCGCGGGTCGGGTGAGGCTGAGCGTCATCCGACCTTGCGCGTGCTCTCGGGCGATTCGGCGGCGATGCCGCGCAGGGCGGTAAGGAAGGTCTCGACCTGCGGCTCGGTGCCGATGGTGATGCGGCACCAATTGTCGAAAGGCGGGAAACGCCGGCCGACGCGAATGTGCCGCGCCAGCATGCGCTCCTGGAACGTGCCGATGGGCATGCCGGTATCGAAGAACACGAAATTGCCCTGCGCCTTCGCATACGGCATCCCCAAATGATCCAACTGTCCCTCGATGCGCTTGCGGCTTGCGATGACGCGGCGGCGCGTATCGGTCAGAAAGGCATGATCGCCGAGGCTGGCAATGGCGGCGCGCATGGCGAAGATGCTGGGCGTGGACATGCGCACGTTGGCCATGCGCACGATCATGTCCGGCTGCGCGATGGCATAGCCGCAGCGCACGCCTGCCATGCCGTGAATTTTGGAAAAGGTTCGCAGCACGACGACGTGTTTGCCGCGGCCGATCAGATCCGTCACCGACTGCACCGCCGGGTCATCCGCGAAGTCCAGGTAGGCTTCGTCGACGATGGTGGTGACATTGTCAGGAAGCGAGTCCACGAAATCACGGATTGCAGTCGCACTGAGCGTCGTGCCGGTGGGATTGTTGGGATTGCACAGGTACACCGCGCGCGTCTTCTCGCCGACGGCGGCCCGCATCGCACTCAGGTCGTGACAAAGTTTCGCATCCACGGCAACAAACTTCACGGTGGCGCCGGCGCGTTTCGCGTACTCGGGCAACTCCAGGAACGTGGGTTCAGCGGCAACGATCTCCCCACCGTCGCGACCTACCAACGCGCCAAGCGCGCTCAACAATTCTCCGGAACCAGAACCGGTGATGATGTGATCCGCGCTCATCCCCTCTTTGGCGACCAGCGCCGCCTGCAAGGTTTCGATTTCATGCTCGGGATATCGACAGGTATGCGACACGGTGCCGTTCAAGGCAATGCGTGCCGCCGGCGAGGGGCCGTACGGATTTTCGTTCCAGCACAACACCAGCGGCTCGGCGGCAGTCGGCGCCTTGGCGATGGCAGGGGTCGAACCCGAAAACGCCAGCGTTGGTCGGGCAACCAGGACGGCGGACGCTGACAACAAGGCGCGGCGGCTCAAATTCATGGCGAGGCTCCTGTGGCGGATGTCCAGCATTATGATGCTCGTCCGCGCTCCAGCGCCAGTAGAGCAACGCCACGATCAGGCTTCCTCGCCTCGCCGTACTACTTGTCGAGCAGTTCGAAGGAGGCGTGAAGGCCTGCAGTCGACGACGGGCCCACCCATAAATCAAACGAACCCGCTTCCGCCCCGCGCTGCAGGTTGGCGCCAACGAATTCCAAATCAGAGCGGCTCAGCGAGAACGTCGCCTCGACGCTGCCGCCGGCGGGAATCCGGCAGATCTTGAATGCTTTCAGTTCACGAACCGGCCGGGTCATGCTGGCCACCTGGTCGTGAATGTAAAGCTGCAGCACCTCCTGGGCCTCGCGCCGCCCGGTATTCGCAACGCGCACGCGGATGGTCAACGTGTCGTTCCAATGCAAGCTCGACGTACTCAGAGCGATCGATTCGTAGCGCACAGGCGAATAGCCCAGCCCGAAGCCAAACGGATACAACGCCTCGTTGGTCGTGCTTCGATAGCGCGCCTTGAATTGCTGCGGTTGACCGGTCAGCGCCGGCCGGCCGGTGCTCTTGTGATTGTAGAAGAACGGCTCCTGCCCGGAGTCCACCGGAAAACTGACCGCGAGCCGCGCAGACGGATTGATATCGCCGAACACCACGTCGGCGATGGCGTTGCCAGTCTGCGAGCCGAGGAACCAGGTTTCCACAATCGCGCGCGCGTCACGCACGGCGCCGCGCAGCGCCAGCGCGCGGCCATTTCGCAGCAGCACGACCACGGGCTTGTGAGTCGCCGCGACCGCTTCTGCCAATGCCTGCTGCGCCTCGGGAATGACGATTTGCGTACGGGACTGCGCCTCACCCGACATGTCCTGCGATTCGCCGATGGCGAGCAACACCACATCGGCCTGCTGCGCCGCCGCGACTGCAGCGGCAATTCCGCCGCTCAACGGCTTCTCGATGCCACTGCCGCGTACGACGGTGAGCTGCGAAGGATCCCGCAGGGCGGCCCTCAGCCCTTGCGCAAGATCCACGGCGTGCGATTCATCGCCGAAGATCGACCAGGGACCAAACAGATTCTTGCGATCCGCACCGAACGGTCCGATCAAGGCGATGCGCTGCCCGGATTTGCGCAGCGGCAGCAAGTTGCCCTCGTTCTTGAGCAGCACGATGGAGCGCTGCGCGGCCTCACGCGCCAGCGCCACGATGGCCGGTGTGCCGACCTCCGTTTGCTCACGCCGTGGATCCATCACGGAGTACGGATTGGTGAACAAGCCCAGCGACTTCTTCACCCCCAGTACCCGGCGTACGGCTTCGTCCAGGCGTTGCATCGACACCTCGCCGCCGGCAACCAGCGAGGGCAGATACTTCATATAAAACCCGCTCTGCATGCTCATGTCCACGCCGGCCAGGAACGCCAGTCGCGTCGCATCGCGCGGATCGGCAGCAAAGCCGTGCGCGATCAGCTCTTCATCGGCGGTGTAGTCGGATACCACGAAGCCTTGAAAATGCCAGGCATCATGCAGCACTGCGCGGAGCAGATAGGGGTTGGCGGAGGCCGGCACGCCATTGACTTCGTTGAATGCGCTCATCGTGGCCAGCGCACCGGCATCGAAGGCGGCCTTGAACGGCGGTAGATGCGTTTCCCACAAGGTTTGCGGCGAGACGTCGACGGCGCCGTACTCCATACCGGCCGCGACCGCGCCGTAGGCGGCATAGTGCTTGGGCGTCGCCAGCATCGAATCCCGGGCGGTCAGGTTGCTGCCCTGAAAGCCGCGTACGCGCGCCGCCGCGAGCACGCTGCCCAGGTACACATCCTCACCGGCGCCTTCCGATACCCGGCCCCAGCGCTGATCGCGCGCAATATCCACCATCGGCGCAAACGTCCATTGCAGCCCCGACGCAGTGGATTCGACGGCCGCCGCCCGCGCCGTGCGTTGCGCCAGATCCGGATCGAAGCTGCCCGCCTCTGCCAGCGGTATGGGAAACACGGTACGTAGTCCGTGGATGACATCGGCCGCGAACAACAACGGAATGCCCAATCGCCCCTGCTCCACCGCGACCTGCTGCAAGTCATGCGCGCTCTTTGCGCCGATGCCCTGGAACACGCCCGAAACTCGACCGGCGCGGATCTGCTCCAACAAGGTTTGTGCCGCCATCTCCCGGACCTTCGGGTTCGCGGTCTTGTCACCGGCGCGGATGAAATCACTGAACAACGTCAACTGGCCGACTTTTTCAGCCACGCTCATGCGGGCGATCAGCGATTCGATCTGCGCATCCGGAGCTGCGGGGGCCGGTGTCTGCGCGTAGATGGCCATGCACGGCACTAGCAGCAGGGCGGCGGGTCCTAACAAAAGTGTCGGAAATTTCACGATGAGGTGCGGGCACTGCCGTCGAATGGCGGATGGTTGCGGGGATTATCATCCATTGTCGATATCGACGTTGCACCAATGCAGCGCATGGCGCCAAAATCAGGTACCTTCGCGCTATGAAGTACGCCCGGTACGCCGTCATTGCACTGTTCGCGGGCCTGACGATGACGGCCCAAGCGCAACAATTTCCTGCATCGCAGCCCGGAATCTGGGCGCATGCACCCACTGCAGATTCATTTGAAGCCACCGTTGAGGCGCACATCAAGGCGGCGACACGCCTGATCGCAACGCTGAAACAGCACCACGGCCAGCGCACTGTCGCCAACACCCTGGCGCCGTATGACGCTGCACTGACGCAACTTAACTCGGGTTTGTATTTTTGCGCCCTGATGGAAGCCGTTCATCCGGATGCGGCGTTTCGCGACCGGGCCACGAAAATGACCCGCCGCGTGAACGAGGTACGGACTGCGCTGTCCCTAGACCCTGAGCTGTACAAGGCCATGTCGGTGATGCATCTGGATGGCGCAGACACCGCCACCCGCTACTACGTCAACCGTCAATTGCTGGAATTCCGGTTGTCCGGCGTCGACAAGGACGAGGCGACGCGCAATCGTCTGAAGGTGCTCAACGATCAGCTCACCGAACAGCAGTCGAAGTTCGAGCGCAACATCAACGACGGTCAACTGATCGTGAGCGTGACCGATGCGCGTGAGCTGGACGGGTTGCCGCAGGATTACATCGATCGCCACAAACCGGGAACTGACGGGGCGATCAAGCTCACCACCGATTACCCCGATGTTTTTCCGGTGCTGCAATTCGCCAAGAGCGAAGCGCTGCGCCGCCGACTATCCGTGGCATTCAACAGTCGCGCGTTCCCCGCCAATCGGGACGTGTTGATGAACCTGGTCACGATCCGCCACGAGATCGCAACCCTGCTCGGGTTTGCCTCCTGGGCCGACTACAATGCCGCGGACAAGATGATCGGCTCTGCTGCGCGCGTCGCAACATTCATCAAAGATCTCGACGACGCGACACGACCCGGCGCCACGCGCGAATTTGAGCGGGTGCTGGCCGAAAAACGCAAAGTCGATCCTGCGGCCACTCAGGTGTTCGACCACGAGCGTGGTTATTTTCAGGAGCAGCTGCGCCGCACAGCCTATGATTTTGATGCCCAGTCTGTGCGCCCCTACTTTCCTTACACGCGCGTACGGCAGGGAATCATCGATACAGCGAGCGCCTTGTTTCATGTGACCTTCCGTCAGGACCTCCACGCGCCGGGTTGGGACCCTTCCGTTGAAACCTGGCAGGTCATCGACATGGGCAAGGTCATCGGCCGGTTTTATCTGGATATGCATCCGCGGGCCGGCAAATTCAGCCACGCCGAAATGGTCCAGGTGAAGGATGGAATTCGCGGCAAACAACTGCCCGAAGCGGCACTGATCTGCAACTTCCCCGCGCCCACCGCGACCGATGCCGCCTTGATGAGTTACGACGACACGCAAACGTTCTTCCATGAATTCGGCCATCTGATGCATTGGATTCTGGGCGGCGGGCAGCAATGGGCCGGCATCACCGGCATCAGCATGGAGTCGGATTTTGTCGAAGCCCCCTCGCAGATGCTCGAAGAGATGATGCGCAGTCCTGCAGTGCTGTCAACATTTGCGCGTCACTATCAAACCGGCGCAACCATCCCTGCAGAATTGGTCAACCGCATGAATCGCGCGTCGGCGTTTGGACGCGCCACTTACATCGCGCGCCAGAATCAATTCTCAGCTCTCTCCTACGACATCTACAAAGACAAGCCGCAGTCGATCGATCCCGACGCCATCGCGGAGTCGGGCGCAGCGCGTTACAGTTTATACACGCCAACCCCCGGTACGCATGTAGCAGCGTCATTCGGTCACCTGGGCGGGTATTCGTCGGCGTATTACACGTATATGTGGGACAAGGTCATCGCGCTGGATTTTTATTCGCAATTTGATGCCGCGAATCCTTTGCGCGGGGACGCATCGATGCGCTATCGACGCATCGTATTGGAACCCGGCGGATCGATGTCCGCCAATGACCTGGTGCAGCATTTCCTCGGTCGTCCGCAAAACATGCAGGCTTTGTCGACCTGGATTGGCGAAGAGTTCGCCTCGAAATGACCCCGGCCAGTGCCGTCAACGACATCAAGAAATTCGCCTCAGAGGGGCGCGAGCGTCACTGCCGCATTCACCACCTCGGGCAGCGGTACGTACCGCTCACGAAATTCTGGCGGCCATCGCGCCGGCCTGCCACTCGACAGTTCAATGCACGCATAGGCGACCTCGGCCCGCGCCAGCGTTGCGCCGTCAGATGCACGCCGCACCTGGAATCGTCGTGCCACCCGCAGCTTGCCGTCACCGGGCAACAGCCAGGTTGCAATCTGAACCGTATCAGCCAGTAGTGCCGGTCGCAGATAGGCGATCACACTGCGCAGCACCGCCATGCCGCGATCCAACGCAAGGCAGGCATCGATCGGCAATCCCAGTACGGCCGAATGTTCCCACGCCGCACGATCGAACCAGCTCATGTAGACGGCATTGTTGACGTGATCGTAGGCATCGATGTCCGCCGCCGCGACAGCGAGGGTGGCAATGTACGGCGCCGGCAGATCCCAATCCGGGGGCATCATCAAATTGACAAGCTCACGTCACCCTCCAGCACTTTTCTCACCAGCGTCGGCCTCTCATGTGCACCCCATAACTTGGCGGAATGTACCACTCGATAGCGCAGCGGCCCGCCATCCGGTGTCGACGCACGCCGCAGCGGACGCGGAATGCAGACGAACTCCGCGTGGAACTCCTCTGCGGTCGCCGTCACCACCGAATAACCGTGGCCACCCATGTCGACGAACTCGAGGTGTGGTGCAAGGTCCGGGTTGGTTTTCGCGCGGGCAGCATCGATGTCGCCGGTCTTCGCATACTCAATGGCGCTGCGCACACCGCGATGCAAGGTCAGGTTGATGGTCGCGTCAGGTCCGTTGTGTCCCGGCAGGTCCGCCAGATATAAAGGTCGCAACGGATGGTCCTCAGGAAACGTATGCTCCACCGCTTCGACCAGTCCCGCCGCTGAAATCGAACCGGTGACAAAGGCGATGCCCACCGGGTCAAAGCTCTGCGGAGGAAGCGACTTGGCCGCATAGCCCGCCCAGAAACTATGGCGATCGCCGGCGACCGTCGCGAACCCGGTGATGCCCTGTTGGCGGATCAGGTCGTAAATCTCGCCGCGCTCGAGGTAGGCGGAGCTGATGTCGCCACCACCGAAGCCTGCGTAGCCCGCCCCTGGCCAGCGCCGCGTCATGCCTTCCGGAAGATTCTGCGGGTCGGCACGCCAATCCAAGGTGCCGACGGTGGCCGCCCAGATTTTCCAGGTGGCTGTGGAGTTTCGCAGCGCGTCCTTGAACCACTGCTTCTGCGTCTTGCCCAGCATCGTGTAGGGCGAGCCATCGCGCCGAAAATTGTCGATCGACACCTCGCCGACGCGGATTGTTGCCGGCGGATGACCACCGTCATAGTCCCGACCGGCATCCAGTATTTCCATCGCTTCCTGCGGATAGAAATCTGCAAAGTCTTTCGGCGTAAGCGCGCTAGCCTCCGGCCGGTCGATCTGATCCTCCATCCGAAAACTTCGCAGGTCAGTGATGATCAACTCGACATGCGGACCAAAATTCAATTTGCGATAAGCGGTCAGACTGCCGATGGCCGCCAGATTGTTGGGCTCCATTCCAAGCCCCTCGGCGTCGACAGCGGGAACGGGCGCGGTCGTCACGTGCGGCGGATCGAACGCCTCCAGCGACGGACCGGAGGCCTTGCGAATGCGCGCGGGAATGTATTCGAACCAGGCCTGATTGGCAGCGACTTTGATGGCCTGCGCCGGTTCGGCCTTGCCCTCGTACTTGACGTTGCTCTGCCAACCCTGCCAGGAGAATTCGTGGTTGTCCCACATGCACACGAAGGGAAATCGCGCACGTGCATCCTGGATGTCCGGATCGTGCAGATAGGCGCGATACACGAACCGATACCCATCCACGGTGGTCGGCACGTGAAAATCCAGCACCTTGCGGCCATCGGGAATTTCGCCGATATCGACCATGGTCCGGTCATAGCGCGTCTTCAACTCGGTCGGGTACTCGACGATCTCGTAGATAAAATCTCCGAGATGCAGCACGAAATCCAGGCGCTGCGCCGGGTCGCGGTGTTCATCTTCGAAGATCATGCGCCGGTAGGCATTCTGCGCGCCTTCATTGACCGATTGGCAGGAAACGAAGGCGAAACGAACCGGACGCGAATCGTGCGCGTCCGGTGCCGTCAACGTGCGTCCGATGCGGCTGCCATTGCCATCAGAGTCGATGAAGCGATACCAGTATTCGGTGCCGGGTTTGAGTCCTGCCGCCAGAACCCGGCAGGTCCAATCGGATTTTGCCAGTACGCGTACCGAGGTGTGGCTGACAACTCGCGTGAAGGCCACATCGCGCGCGACCTCCACCGTCAACCAGCCTGTCTCGCGACCTGAAAAGGGACGCCGCGTCCACAGCAACACACTCGTCGACTGCGGATCGCCCGAGGCAACTCCTTCGGGAAACAAATCGCGGCGTTCGCGCCAGGCGCTTGCTGCGCTTCTGGCTCGACCTGCGCTCCAGGCCAATGTCGCACCGAGCGCGATCGCGGCCTCCATAAATTCTCGACGCGACAGCTTGCTCATTTGAATTTGCCCGACTTGGGATGCAAATCTCTACGAATTACCAGTTAGCGAACTTACGCAAACTCGTATTCTATCCTGATGAAACTGCCTCTTCTAAAAAAGGCGTTTGTCCAACAAGCCAAGGTCACCGACTATTTACTTTCCAGCACTCATCCCGGCGGTCAGGCCAAGGCTCGATTCTTCCTTGGACTAGGCTTTCAACCTGCGCAATGGACGCTACTCGCGGACGCCCTATGCCGCGTGGAAACTACCAACGAGGTTTTTTCTAGCGTAGAGTCAGCCCACGGAACCCGATATACCGTTGATGGCTTTTTGGAAGCACCCGACGGTCGGTCACCGAAAGTTAGAACTGTTTGGATCATCGAAACCAATTGTGTGGGGCCCCGGCTCGTGACCGCCTACCCAGTGGAGATTCGCGCATGAGCGAAATCAAAGAACATCAACGCGTTGTTCTTACAGTGGACCTTCCGGACCAAAAGCTTAACGTCGGTGATGTTGGCACGATTGTGCATGTCTACAACGACGGCAGGGCATTCGAGGTGGAGTTTGCCACACTCACGGGAGACACAGTCGCGGTCGTGTCGTTGGAAATGACCCAAGTTAGAAATGTCGACCATCGAGACGTGGCGCATGCTCGCCGTGTCGCGTGAGATAAGGTAATCATGAGAAAATCGGCGTTCTTGATTTTGACGGGATGCATGGTCGTTCATACATCTCTCGCTCAAACGATGCTGGGATTCACGCCCTCCTCGGCCGCGACGCAAGCGAAGATCGAATCTCAATTCAAGGCCATCCCGACCGCGCAACAAGCGCAACGACAGCTCCGCTTCCTCACCTCGCAACCGCACCCGGCAGGCTCGGCGCGCAACAACGAGCTTGCGCACTACATTGCAAGCGAATGGAAGAAGCAGGGCCTGCAGGACATCGTCATCCGCTGCTACGACGTCTTCAGTTCGGATCCGAAGGAAACCTCGCTCGAAATGGTGGCGCCGATACCCTATCGCGCCTCGTTGCGCGAAGCGACTTACGAGGAAGACCCTGACACCCAGAATCCGGCCATCAGCGCAGCTTGGATCGGCATGTCCAAGTCCGGCGATATCACGGCCCCGGTCATTTACGCCAACAGCGGCAATCCAGCCGACTTCGAACTGCTGCGCAAGAACGGCATCGATGTCAAAGGCAAAATCGTCCTGGTGCGCTATTCCAACCCTTACAGCTACCGCGGCTTCAAAGCGCTGACGGCGGAGAAGGCCGGCGTCGCCGCCATTCTGATCTACAGCGATCCGGCCGAAGACGGCTACACCAAAGGCAAGGTCTTCCCCGACGGACCGTGGGGACCGGAGACGCATTTCCAACGCGGCGCCATCGAGTACGATTTCCAACAAGCCGGTGACCCCACCACGCCGGGCTGGCCGTCACTGCCCGGCGCAAAGCACATTCCCACCGCGGAATCCTCGGCTGTCCCGAAGATCATGGCGCTGCCGCTCTCCTGGCACGACGCCAAGCCGCTGCTCGAAAACATGGACGGACCCGTTGCCCCCAAAGAATGGCAGGGCGCCCTGCCCCTCACGTATCACCTGGGCGGAGGACTGGTTCGCGCCCATCTGAAGATTCAGATGGAGGAGACGCTGAAGGCGAATTACGTCGTGGAAGCCAGCATTCGCGGCACTGAGCATCCGGATGAGTGGGTGCTGGTGGGCAATCATCGCGATGCGTGGGAATTCGGCGCCGCCGATCCGAGCAGCGGAACGGCGGCGATGATGGAAATGACACGGGGCTTGGGACAACTGGCCAAGCAAGGCATACGCCCCAAGCGCACCCTGCGCTTCCTGAGTTGGGACGGCGAGGAAACGAGTTTCGCAGGTTCAGCGGAATGGTCGGAGCAATTCGCGCATGAACTCGGTCAGAAGGCGGTCGCCTACGTGAATGTGGACATCGGCGTTTCCGGACCCGACTTCGAGGGCAATAGCGTCGGCTCGCTTGCGCCTCTGGTGGTGGATGTCAGCAAATCGCTGCGCGACCCGTCCGGCAAATCGTTGTATGACGCCTGGAAGATTTCACGCGCGGCGGACTTGAAGAGCCGCCAGGAGATCGAAGTCGTCTCGGACTTCAATCTCGCAGAAACGCGCATCGGCAGCGGCTCCGACTACGCCGCGCTCCTTGACCACGCGGGCGTGCCGGTGGTGGATGTTTCCTTCACGGGACCCTACGGCGTCTACCACTCCGCGTACGACAACTACTATTGGATGAGCCATTTCGGCGACCCCGGCTTTCGCTATCACGCTGTCATGGCGCAAGTGCTCGGCGTTCTCGCCCTGCGCCTGTCGAACGCAGACTTTCTGCCCTTCGATTTCGGCAGCTACGCGGCGCATATTCGCCAGTACCTGACTTCACTGGGCAAGGACAGCGATCTGAGCAAGCTGGAATTGGATTCGCTGCGCACGGCCATCGATGAATTCGAAAGCGGCGGCCGGAAATTGAACGAATCCGTGCAGGCAACGTTGGCCGCAGGATCACTCGATCCGCTGCTGACCGATCAGGTCAACCGCGGCATGATGGGCATCGAGCGCAATTGGCTCAATCCCGAAGGCATTCCAGGGCGTCCCTGGTACAAGCACATCTTATATGCCTGCCGGCAGACCTATGCCCACTTGGAACTCCCAGGTCTGACCGAAACCGTGGAAAGCGGCGATCTGCATGCAGCGCAGCGGCAGGCCACGATTCTCGAAGCTGCCCTGCGCCGAAACGCCGAGTTGGTCAATCAGCTCAATCGCGACTTGGCGTGCGCGTCGGGACTCACCCGGCAGGGTGCGTCGCTGTGTCCGGCGCTCTAGTTCAGTTCTTCTGAATCGCGTGTATAGTTCGAACCGGCAAATCTTGGTGGCAGCGGTTCTCGATGATCCTCAGAACCCTTGGGGCTGGCGCCAGCACCGTTCCATTTGGAGACAACGGCGACGTGTTTCGAGCACTGGCCGAGGTTAGTGCGGTCAAACGCCCGGCTGGGCCTGCGCAAACCGGTTAGGCGTCTTCGGCTCCTGCGCAAACCAAATGATGAGGATGATCCACCCCACGATCGGAATGACGCCCAGCAGCTGCAGCCAGCCGCTGCGATCAGTGTCGTGTAACCGGCGCGCGCCGACCGCGATCGAGGGAAGGAAGGTGGCGACGGAGAACGCCGCAGACAGTCGTTGACTCAGAGCGCCGAGCACACCGGTCGCGATGAAGGTGAACAACACCCACCACCAGAATTCCGGACGGGAGGCGCAGCCATTGAAGTCCGCGTATTTTCGAAAACAGGTGCTGACGGATTCGCCGAAGTTCATGTCGCTCGTCTCCCGTAATTGAGATACGGGTCAATTATACGACCAAACCCGGTCTGACCGGGTCAGCGCAACGCAATATGCGCCGCCCCGATGATGGCGCCCTCCGACTGGGTCTGCACCAGAATCGCCACGTCGGTCGCGTCCGCGGGCAGCGAATCGATCGGGATGTCAAAATGCTGAGGCAACCCCCGCCACTGGCCGAGAACCCGGAAACCGCGTACGACATTGGATTCCTGGATCGTTCGACCGGCGTTTTCACCTCGTCCGATCGATGAGACGGCGGAGCGCAGGTACGCCACTACCAGCACCTTGCTCGCGGCGGCATTCGCCTGCGGACCAATTTCCGTTCGTAGCCTGCCTTGTTGCACTGACAGAGCAATCGGCGTACCAACCCGCCCACCGTGCAGCGCCGCCTCGATAGCCGGTCGGTTGCTACCCACGAGGTTGTCGTGTCCGTCGATGATGGCCTGCGGCGTATACACGGAGGAGAGTTTCAGGCGTTGCGCATACTCGCGCTGCCGTTGTGTGGCCTCAACGGAACTGAAGCGATCGCGCCAGCCCAGATCATCCCAATAATCCACGTGAAAGGTCAGCGCGAGCACATCGGAGCGCTGCGCAAGCTCTCCCACCAATTTTTCCGCCGGTGGGCAGGAACTACAGCCTTGGGAGGTGAACAATTCCAATACTGCCGGCCGGTTCTGCGCCATTGCCGCCATGCCGATGCTCGAGATGCCGGCCATGAATAGTGCTTTGCCGATTGAGAGTGGCATGGGAGGGACTCCAGTTGAATTGCCAGTATCCAACAAGACCGGCGGGGGCCTGCAGATGTTTCGAGAAACTTCACCATCGATCCGGTCGACAGCCGTCGAAAACTCAAGATTTGACCTCCTTTGACGATATCAAGAGGCAGGTCAACCCCTCATGCCAACCAGCAGAATCACCGCAATCGCGCTTCTTGGCACTCTGCTTGCCCTTGCGGGCTGCGGCGGAGGCTCATCGCCCGTTACCACGGCCGCGCCGGATTCCGCTCCTCAAGCAAGCGTCCGTCCGGTGACCCAGACCGACGCGGATATCGCTGCTTTGCTCTACGCCGACACGCAGCGAACGCCCCCTGGATTTTACCAGGACACGACTCCCGCGGTGACCGGTTACGTCAGCACCGCGCATTTGAAGAGCTCGGATATCGGTGCCGGCACCCGCCCGTATGAAGTGTGCAGCGATGATTGGAATCAGGCGCTGCAATGGTCGGAAAGTACTGCCTCCAACGGCGGCTCCTATGCCACCTTGACCGGCAACAGCGATTCGGCCCTGTACTTCGAATTCGACCGCGTTCGCGATGGCACGCCGCAGGCGTACCTTCGTCAAAGGGTATTCAAGTGCGCCTTCGTGAATCGCGACGCGGTCGATTTGCGCGAAGCCACTGGTGCGGCAGGCACTTTGAACGCACGGCCCCTCGCCGCAGCGGACCTTGCGTCACTGAGCGAGTATCTCTGGCAGTTCACGACCTACAACAATTTCGGCAACGTCGTGTTGCGCAGTCACGGTAGCTCGGCGGCGAACACGCTGATGCAGTCCTTGTTCATTGCCACACTCACCAGCGGCGCCCCGTCGGACTGCGACACGATTCAAGTGATCGAGTGGCAGCACAGCGTCGATCTGATTTCCGGCGCGTTGAATCGATCGGTGAATGCCTTATGGCGATTCGGCGCCCGTCAGCAGGTCGGCGTCGTCACGCTGTGCGCACTCTGACCTTAAGGGCTGCTACTTGCCTTTGCCGCGCAGACCGGCAAGATTCAGGTCCTTGAACGTGTCCTGATCGAATTTGACACGGAACTTCAGGTACGGACCGCTGGCCAGATACCGCGCAGCGTCGAAATCGTGATCGGAGAAGCCCTGCAGGTTGTAACCGATCGACACCCACACATTCTTGACAAGGGTGACGCCGAGGTCGGCGCCCAGGGACGTGGTACGGACGCCGGAACTGAATGACTCCAGTGCCGTGCCATGCAGTCCGACATCGAAACGCCGCGTAAGATCGCGCCGCAGATCCACGCCCAACAACCCCGAGGCGCCGCTGTAGCGATCACCGTCGAAAGAATTCACCACAAATCGTGCACCCACCTGGATGCCGATCTGGGTGCGCGGATCCAGCAACAGATTCAGATGTGAATTATTGACGATGCGCGAACCGCGCACATAGAAGCCGCTGGCATCACTCAGGCCCCCAGCACTGCCATCCTGATGTTTGAACTCGAGGCGATCCAACACGATCCAACGGCTTTCCACCGGACGGAATGCCCAGGACAACTGCACATTCGCCACTTCGCTGTCACCGGATATCGAAGCGCGGCTGTTCAGATACTGCAGCACCAAGGCGAAGGCATGGCCTTTGACGGCCTCACGGTAAAAGCCGCTGGTCAACGACCACCGGTCTTCCAGACCCCCATGCCGATGCTCGACCCGGTCGGTGAGATTCCACAAGTCGGTGCGATACAGGCTGGCGGCGGAGACCGCGATGAAATCCCCCGCCTGCAATTGCAGGGTATTACCGGTTGAGGAACTGATGACGGAGCCGCTGCCGATGGCGGGCGTACCGAAAGCCGGCGGCGCGTTCGAATTGAACACATCTGAGTTGCCGCGAACCGTCTTGCTCTGTTCCAGACCAAAGTCCAGCGCCAATCGATCATTGATCTGCCAGCCCTGGGTCAGGCCAAGATTGGCGAAGGTACGAGCACCATTTTCCGTGAACTGTTGATTCAGACTGCTGCTCACCTGCGCATGCGACCAGGGAGATGCCCGCACCCCGATGCGAGTCATGTCGGCGCTCTGCGTGCTGCCGTCGGCGTGCTCATGATCGGCAAACACAGAGACATCGCGGGTCAGCGCGTAGTCCGCGCCGATGAGACTGCGCGCGGGAAAGTCATTGAGGCCGTTCGAACCGCTC
>JANMXI010000262.1:0-3342 GCA_031394735.1 Pseudomonadota bacterium
CCGACCGAGACGCCGAAGACCTGTTCCCACTCGAATCCTCCCTCCGTGCGGAGCACCTGCTCGGCGCCGACCTGGAAGGCCCCCCTGGCGCCGCCGCCGGACAGGACGAGTGTGGCACGCCGAGCCATAGCTTCTCCCGAAAAGGATGAAGGAAGCAAGGTACCAAGAAATGAAGAGGGAGAGGTCAGGGGAAATGCGGAGAGACTACGGAGTCGGGGGCTCACGCCCCCGCTCGGCGCGTGGGGGCTTTCGCCCCCTGGATCCCTGCAGTTGACGTTCTTGTTCAACTGGACCGATGATGAGTACTGCCGAGATCTCGCGCCTGTCAGGGCGCACGCGCCGAGCCGGGGGCGACAGCCCCCGGCAACGAACGCCGACCCCCGCATCGCCAACGCGGCGCCGAAAGGCCCCGCGTGTAGTCCGAGCGCGGCCAGCTACAAGCGCAGGTTAGGCCGCCGGTTCATTACGCTTGTCTTTGAGGACACCGAATGTGACGCGCGATGATGGTCGGTAGAGGGCAATTATCACGACCCACAGCGCAAGAGTCTCCACGCTAAACACCGCGACAAGAATTGCAAGCGGCAAAGTCATGTCGGCACCTACTACCAGAGGGATTCCGAATGCGTCTCTAACGGCCACTAGCACACCATAAAACATCGCAATCCACCAGGCCCATTGCTGACGCCGCCTAAGCTTTGCAGCAACCACGAACGCAACAATGGCAATTACCGCATTGTTGCCAAATTTCTCTGCAGCATCTGCTGCGCCTAGTTCAGCGATCATTGTCAGGAAGACAATGGTCGTGACAATGTGCATGATGCCATAGACAATTGCCGCGAGGCTGCCTACGACCACGGATGTTGGCAGGGCCACGGCACTTTCTTGAGCGCTCACCCTAGCGATAGGTTGCGGCGCTGGTGGCTTCGACCGCTGCTCGCGCATGTAATGGTCGTAGCACGCGGCATGGACGTTGCTCCAGGCTCCCGTCTTTTGGCCACAAACGGCACAGGTGGACACAATACCTCCATGGAGGATGCGACCGCGGGCCTAACTGTTGGCGCTTGAGCTGCGGCGCCGAATGGCGCCTCAGCACAATCCCAAATGATTCCACAGCGTGGCCGCGGGGAGCCTTGGCCGCGGAGCGGAGCCTGCCCTGACACCGAGCGCAGCGAGAGGGAAGGGGCAACTACAAGCTCTGGTGTTGCCGCAATCGACAAGGAGGTGTCTTCAGGCAACGTGGGGTTTGGGCTGGTCGGCAAAGGCAGCTTCGTGAAAACATTGAAGTACGGCGGAGTCCCTCTTTGTGAGCGCGCGCTGGGACTGAAGGTTCATGATGCGTACGCTTGTGACCACGGGTCGATCGTTCAACCGTATTCCGCTAACGGTATGTGACCACAGGAGGAAACCAGGGACGCTGCGACGGTTCGTGAATGTCTTCTTGAGATATTCTGGTCCCACATGTTCGCGAAGGCGCACGCCCACTTGTTGCGTCTCACGCACCAGCCGCTGAAAAGGAACGTCCGGATCGATGAAGGCACCGAACTGTGGCGCATCGCCCTTGGTCCATCTCTCCGGATTGGTGATAGTCCAGTATTCTTCGTGTCGCAGGACGTTCTTAAGATTAAAAATGACGACGCCGACCTCGGCCGAAGAAGCATCAATTTGAGCCAAGCCCTTGTCCAAGTTCTGTATGAAACTTTCAGGCTGGAGTGTATGAATCACTTTACAGGCGATTCCCCATCGCCGCCCGCTGACCGTCACGAGCACATCAGGGTTATCGCCCGCTGAATGAAAAGGGTCATCGAGTTCCACGTCGCTGCCACAGTGCATGGCCAAGGTCGCGGCCCAAAGCTCAAACACCTTATTTGTGGCTTGGTCCCGTTCAGGGGACGGAAGGTTCTGTAGCGCCACGCCATCGTTCAGTAGCGCAAGATGCTTGAGCAGCGACCTGAAGCTGGGGTGGTTCTTGACGGATAGAACCAAACCGCCAAGCTCCGTCAGACCGATCATGTCCCTGAACTTTGGGCGGATATCATCAAGATCCCGTTGGCCGCCGACTTCCTTATAGTAGAGAACATCCAGGACGCTGAGTGTCGCTTGCTCAAGCTGGCTCCCAGCTCGAATTGTGATGCCGTGCTGGCGCAACAGCGATTCGAACGCGAAGGCCGTCTGCCGGGCGTGGTCAAAGCCGTATCCTTGCGAGGTGACGGGCTGTGGAGGTTGTGGCATCGGGGAATCCCTTGCGTGGAGCGTTTCGGCCAAACGGGGACTATCTAGGTTCGGCGAGCGAGCCCCGCCGCAGCACAATCCTAAATGATTCGACAGCGTGGCCGCGGGGAGCTTCGTGAAGCGTGAGGCACTGGCCGCTGAGCGGAGTCCGTCCGGACCCCGAGCGCAGCGAGGGGGAAGGATCAGCCACCAGCGCTGGTTAGGCAACATGATCTAGCGAACTACCGCACCGAGAGCGGCTAGGTCCGTGGATATGAGACGCAGCGGTCGACCTGAACGAGGACCTTGCACAACGCCGTGCGGGGATTGGATGCCACGATAGGTCTGCATCACTGCAAGTACCCCACCTGTTTCTTCGACGATGATGGGGCCCCCGCTCTCGCCATTGAACCAGGCCACGTTGAAGTCGAGAATCGCACTCGGGCCGAGGTCGTACTGCGCCGCAACTATGCCATCGTTAGCGTAGGCTTTGAGCAGAAACTGGCCACCCATGAAGTTGCCAGCAAGATCAAGTGTGACGCCTCCGACAACGGGGGATGGAAATCCATACGTCACAACCCGAGTGCCATCTCTGACGGGCGCTACATGAATTGGCAGAGACCCAATTGTTCCCCCCGGCACTGGAGGTGCCCCCAGTTCAAGGACGGCGAAATCGAGATCCTGACGTTCCAATGGGAAGCCAACCACCGGATAGTGATAGGCGACTGGTCCATTGTTCGGGACTGCGAAAGCATAGAACCTGTCCGCGGACTGGCGTGGCTGTCCGTCATCGAAGACGTGGTATGCGGTCACCACATATTTGTCCTTCACGATACCGAAGCCAGTGCCAGCAAACCCGACCTGAAACTGATTGTTGCCGCTTGGGCGGATCTTCAGGATCCCGCATACTGCATCTCGGCTTGAGACTATCGTGCCTATCGTTGTTGGCATTAGGACTCCAGCGTCATGTTGCCAAACTAGAATTGGCCTGCACCTACACGCACCTCGCCACCAGCCTCACCTTCACCCTCAGCTCCGCCACCCCACCCTGGAACCCCGGTGCTTCGTTGACCCGCGCCGCGACGCCGTCCTGAGGGGGTGAGACCCCGGAAGAATCTCCGCGTCCAAGGTGTA